>NZ_ATDO01000116.1:0-85030 GCF_000445085.1 Sphingobium sp. HDIP04
GCCTTATCTGGACAGTCTGCACCGTGCCTGACGCACCATTGAACGGTATGCTTTGGCGCGACGCAGGGGGGCATCAGGCCGGATGAAGCGCTATCCATAAGCTGGCGTAATCCGGCCTGATGACCACCGTCCCGCAGGCGCGCAACGTGTGCGATCTGGAGTCGGGAGGGGGTCCGGGGGAGGGACTGACAAGCTGTGGATAATTCAGGTGCGTCGATCGTCATTCAGGAGCGCCGGACGGCGGATGGCCTGGACTCCTACATCCCGGTAATTCTGCGTGATGGTGCGATCTATGATCTCCACCTTGAGCGCTACTTCCTCGATTTGCCGCTGAACGGTTCGCGTTCGCGACACTCGTTGCGCGCCCATGGTTATGATGTTCTGGTCTGGGTTCGCTTTCTCGCTTCGGCCCGCGGCAAGTCTGTCTGGCAAGCCGATGCCGATGATGTCGGTGCCTATCATCGTGCCCGGCGGCGCAGCGATGCTGAGTTCCGGATTTCTGCATCGACGTGGAACCGGGCGATTGCCTCGCTCGACAAGCTTTATCGATGGGCCGAACGGGAGGGGCTGATCGAGCGTACACCTTTTACGCATCGTCAGGTCTGGCGACGATCGCACGATGGGCGCCGTGCGGCGGTCACGGGCCGCAATAACGCCTATGAGCGCGCAGCCCGTCGTTCCGACGTCCGTTTCATCGATCTCACCGATTACCGCGCCTTCCGGGAAGTTGGTTTGCGCGGCCTGACCGTTGAAGGGACCGAGCGTCCTGGAGCGCGTGACCGCAATGGCGCGCGCAACGCGCTGTTCGCCGATCTGCTGGTCACCACCGGCCTGCGCCTGGAAGAGGCATCCCACTTGCTCGCAGCTGAGATTCCGGTTTGCGACGCCCGCTCGGAACGTCAGCGGCGGGTCGAGCTTCCGGCGGCACTCACCAAGGGTGACAGGGGGCGAAGCATGCTGCTGCCGCGCCGCTTGTTGCCGGTGTTTGACGCCTACATCGCCGTTGAGCGAGCCGCAGCCGTCGCCAAGTTCGCACAGCGCCGTGGCTGGGAAGCCATCGACCGCCCGATCTTCATCCACAGCCCCTCATTCGGGCAGCGTGCATTGCATCTCGTTGGCGGTGGCACGATGGACATAGAGGTCGTCACACCGGATGAACGCGCAAGGCTTGTTATTTGCGCTGACGATGGAACGCCGCGCGAAGCCGCGGTCCTCTGGCTGACCGAGGTGGGCCATCCTGTGTTGCCCAACTCGTGGGAAGCGATCTTCGCACGGGCGAGCCGCCGCTGCACGGACGCCGGCATCCCGGTCCGGCTTAGCCCCCATCAACTCCGGCATTCCTTTGCAGTCCACATGCTTGCCATGCTGATCCAGCGCCGCCTCGCCGACGCAGCGGCACCAGTGGGCGCCATGGAAGGTTATCGCCAGCTGGTCGGCGATCCGCTTCAACAGGTCCAGCGATTGCTTGGCCATTCGAGCCTCGCGACGACCTCTATTTATCTCGATCACCTCGCCACGCGTGCCGATACCGTTGATGCGGCAGTCGAAGAACTGCTGGCACTCGTACCAGGCTATCTTCGATCATGACCGCTGCTCCACGCAAAGGACGCAAGGTCAGCTTCGCGGCAGATACGGCTGCGCCCCAAGCCGATCCATGGTCGCAGATCAGCACGCTGCGCTTCATGATTCATCCCTTATATGGCGGCGAGCTGCTCGTCGATTTCACGGGCTTGCGGCCACGCGGCCTGGCGCTCGCATTTGCCCGGAGCCTGTTCATGCTGGCTGCTCCGCGCGGCCCCATCATGGTACGTTCGTCGCTCAAGACATACGCCAACCAGCTGCCAAGCTTCTTTTCCTACCTGGCCGGGACAGGCGACGGGATCAACGGCCCTGCTGACCTTCGTGCCCATCACATTGATGGATTTGAGACATGGCTCAGCGCGCAGGGCAAGTCTTGCGTGCATGGACCAACCTATGTCGCCAAGGTCGTTTCCGTCCTTCGTCGCATCGCGGACGACAGCCCCGAGCTTGTCGATTGCGGCTTGCGGGAACGACTGCGCTACGTCAGCTCACACGCACACGTTCGTTCCCGTCCACGCGATGCCTACAGTCCGTATGTAGCCCGCCAGCTGCGCGATGCGGCACGCGCGGATATCGCTGCGATCGAGGCGCGCTTGCGGTCGGGGCCGCAGTTCGATGAGGTGCCGCAGATCGATGGCGCATATTGCAAAGCCCATGCTGCCATCGAGACATACGGTGTTCTGGGCTACCGTGATCCCACGTTTCAGAGCCTGTACAAGCTGCGCAAAAAGCGCGATCTCACCAGTGACAGGCTTAACCTGAGCCTCCACGCAGCCCACTATCTTACTGCCGACGATATCGTCCCGCTTCTTGTTCTGCTCTTAATCGAGACAGGGCTTGAGCTGGAGTGCTGCAAGTCGCTCACCCTCGATTGTCTGCGCAATGCCGCAGGGGGTACCGTCGATATCGCCTACACCAAGCTGCGGGCACACGGTGCCGAGCACAAGACAATCCGGGTGCGTGATCGCGGCTCATCCACCGCTGGCGGTCTGATCCGACGCATCATCGCCCTATCGTCCAAGGCCAGGGTCCATAACTCCAGCGATAACCTTTGGGTCTATTTTCAGCCGGGCGAGATCACCGCAGGTATTCGTCAACTGCGCTTGAAGGTCAGTGCCTGGACGCAGCGCCATTGTATTACCGATGATCAGGGTAAACCGCTCCACCTGTGTCTTTCGTATCTGCGCAAGACGCACAAGGCCTTGTGGTATCTCAAGACCGAAGGCCACATGGCCCGCTTCGCCGTAGGTCATACCGTCGATATCGCGGCACGGCACTACGCCGATATTCCCTCCCTCAGACCGCTGCACGAGCAAACCGTGGCAGATGCCCTCGAAGAGGTGCTCGCTGGTCCAATGATCCTGCCTCCTCAAGACGAGGACCGGCTGCGCGGCGAGTTGGCAAGCCCTGATCCCGATGATGGGGGCATTTCAACCGCACTGCTCAATGGCGAACAAGACGTCTGGCTTGCAAGCTGTGGCAACTTCTATTCCAGTCCCTTCGCATCCGCCGGCACGCCATGCCCTACACCGTTCTGGGCCTGCCTCGATTGCCGCAACGCGGTCATTACCGCGCGCAAGCTGCCTGCCATTCTCACCTTTCTCTCCTTCGTCGACGCTCAGCGGATCGGCCTGAGTGCTGCTGATTGGACCGCCAAGTTTGGTCATGCCCATGATCGCATCGTTCAGCAGATTCTGCCTGCCTTCGCCGAAGACGTCGTGACAAGGGCCCGTGCGCAAGTCGCGAACGACCCTCCCACGGTCTATCTGCCGCCAGAGGCACGGGCATGACCGTTGTCCAGCTTCTGGCGGAGAGCGACGATGAGCGCGATGCCCTCCCTGTGCTTATGTCCGCGCCTTTGCGCCCCGGCTGCGATCGCGCGCATATTTCACGATACGGCGATCCAGTGTGGGATCTGGCTCCCGGCGTATTTCGCGACAACGCGCGGCGCTGCCATGTCACGGTACATTTCGGCGGTATCAAAGACCCATCCATTGCTGATGCCCTGCGCCAGATTCTCCATGCGCGGCTCAATGTCGATCTCCCCGGTCACCGTTCGCGGCTTGAGCCGGCCGGGGTGCGCGGCGAGGCCAACCGGACCTTGCGCTTTTTCGACTTCGTCAAGGCTCAGCTGGGGCGTTTCGATCTCGCCCGGGTCGATCAGGCTCTGGTCGATCGCTACGCCGGAGCCTTGCGCCTAGCCGGGCTGCGCCCAGTTGCAGCGGCAGCGCTGCTGCGGATCGTCTTTGACCTGCACGAGTTGCAGCATCATCTGCCGACTGCGCGCCTGTCCTTCGAACCGTGGCCGGGACGAAGTCCGTTTTCCGTGGCGGGCGCAAAGCATATTGCAGGGGAGAACCGGACGCCGCGCATTCCTGAAGCGATCATGACGCCGCTGCTCTCCTGGTCGTTGCGCTACGTGACCTGCTACGCAGGCGATATCCTTGCCGCACGGGCAGAACTCGATTGCCTTGAAGCAACGCGCAACCGTCTGATTGCCGCTGAGGAAGGTCTGGATCCCGCTGTTCGTCGGTTACGGCAACGCCAACGCCTCCTCGACTATGTTGCATCCTTGCGGCAGCATGGGCGCGGCATTCCGATCTGGACCACGGCACATAACGGCGCAACGCGAACAGATCCGCAAACCGGCGCCGTCACGCCGCCGATCAACTACCACCTGATCCACCTCCATGCCGGTATCAACGCGCAGGCCGAACCTGCCATGCACCTTGGCCTGGCCACGGGTGCACCAGACCTCATCGCCGCTGCCATCGCAGAACTCGGCACCGAGATTGGCGGCATGGATACGCCCAATTCTGCCGATCCCGATACGGGCATGCCTTGGCGCACCCGCTTCGATGCCAAGGTTTTGCCCCTCGAGGAAGTCATGCTGCAGTCCGCAGCCTATATCGTATGTGCCTTTCTCTCAGGCATGCGGGACAGCGAGATCCAAGCCATGAGGCGGGGATGCCTGTCTATTACCAAAGCCGAAGACGGTACGATCTTGCGGCATCGTATCAAGTCCACTGCTTACAAGGGCAAGCGCGGCGGCGGCGAGGAGACCGAGTGGGTTACCATCGCGCCGGTCGCTGAAGCCATCGATGTCCTCGAACGCCTTTCCGCGCGGGCGGGACAAGCGCGCGGAACAACGACCCTGTGGCCAGTCCTCACGCTTCGGGCCAATACCAAGACGCACGTCTCTGCAGAGATAGTCCGGCAACTCAACCGGTTCCGCGATCACCTCAATGACCACTTCGGATCCGCGCAGGCACCCGTCATTCCTGCCGGACCCGACGGCCGACCATGGCGTCTGACAACGCGTCAGTTTCGCCGCACAATCGCCTGGCACATCGCCAACCGGCCCTTCGGAACAATTGCCGGCATGATCCAGTACAAGCATGCGAGCGTTGCGGCTTTCGAAGGCTATGCTGGCAGCAGCCGGTCCGGATTTCGGGGAGAGATCGAAGCCCAGCGTGCGCTTGGCCAGATTGACGATATCCTTGTCTACTTCGACGAGCGGCAAAGTGGCGCACGCCTTGGCGGACCTGCCGCGAACAGGGTCGGAGTTGTGCTTGATACTGCCGCCCACGAGTTGGCGCCGCTACCTGCCATGATTGCCGACCGTCCACGTCTGCGCACCATGCTGGGCAGTCTCGCGCGGACATTGCATGTCGGCCCGCTGGCCGATTGCTTCTTTGATCCGGCAACCGCCCTGTGCCTGAACCGGAGTTCGGAGCCAGGCGCAAGCGGGCCAATGATCTCCATGTGCGAACCGGTCCGCTGCCCCAATGCCTGCATCGCCGAACGGCATCGCCCGGCATGGCAGCGCGGTGCTGATGAGGCACGGTTGTTGTTGCGCGAGAAGCGGCTTCCAGAGCCGCAGCGGGTGACGCTTCAGGCCGAGGTGGCCAGAATCCAGCGTGTTCTTGAACAGATCGCACCGGGTACCGCCACACCGCATAACGGTATGGCGGGAGAGGAAGAGGAGGCGGGTTTGCGGGTGACGGATTGAAGGAGCGGAAGACAGTTTCCCTCCGCCCGTCGTGGAGACCTGCCATGTCCCGATCCTACCCTGCGACGCCGCGAGCCGACGTTTATTCGCGCATCACCACCGAGATTGTATCTGCCATCGAAGCCGGGGCCGGCGATTGGCGCATGCCCTGGCACCATGATGGCGCTGCCACCACCAGGCCGCAGAACGTCACCTCTCGCCGCCGCTATCGCGGCGTCAACGTGCTCGCGCTCTGGATCGCAGCCGAAGCGGCTGCCTATTCCAGCGGTCTTTGGGGGACCTATCGCCAGTGGGCATCGCTTGGCGCACAGGTCCGCAAAGGTGAACGCGGAACGACGGTTGTGTTCTGGAAACAGGCCGCATCGCGCGCCGATGATGATCATGACGATGGCGAAGCCGGACCCGGCCGCATGTTCGCGCGGGCCTTCACCGTGTTCAACCTCGCCCAGGTCGAGGGCTATGAACCCCCACCTGTCGCAGTTCTACCCGAGGGCGAGCGGTTCGGGCACGCCGAAGCTTTCGTCGCGGCCCTCAAGATCCCGATCACCGAGGGCGCCTACGATGCGCACTACCGGATCGACCTCGATCACATCTTCATGCCGACCTTTGCCTCGTTTCGGGATGCATCAGCACAGATGGGCACGCTTTTGCATGAGGCGGCCCACGCCACAGGGGCAAAGCACCGGCTCGACCGCAACTTTGCCGAACGTTTCAAGCGCGACAGCTTGGCGATCGAGGAAATTTGCGCTGAACTGACCGCATCGTTCGTACTCGCCGACCTCAGGATCGCTCACCATCCGCGGGCCGATCATGCCGCCTACGTAGCATCGTGGTTGCGCGCACTCAAAGACGACCCTCGCGCCATCTTCACCGCCGCCAGCAAGGCGCAGGCGGCCGCCGATTGGATGCACGCCCAGCAGCCCCAGCCTGAGGAGATCGCCGCATGATAAGCGCCCCGAAAATTTGCGGTAGAAGTCACATTAGGGCTGGACTGTCAGGATATGTCGCCGAACTGATCCCGGCGATGCTCACAGCCTTTCTCGATGGTGATCGCGGATTTGCGAAGGCGCGCGAGGACGCTCGCCGGGGCGGGCGATGAGCGGCCATGATGCCATCTCGTCCACCGAGCCTCAGGGCTATTTTTCCACTGCGCAGGCCGGGGCCTATCTCAACCTGTCGCCGCGGACGCTGGAGAAGCTGCGAATCGTTGGCGGCGGACCGGCCTTTCTGAAGCTCGGGAAACGGGTCGTCTATGCGCTGGAGGATTTGCAGGGTTGGGCCTCGGCCCGCCGCCGCGCGTCGACGTCGGACAAGGGATTTTGACGTGCGTTCCGCATCTGCCGCAATCAACGGATCAAGCAGACGGAGATAGGCGCAACCTTTGCCGTTCGCCGACCGCTTCCTCTTTATTCCGGGCTCATTTCGTTCTATCTTCGTTCCCATGAATTAGGGGGCGTCATGGCTGAACTCATTTATGATCCGTCGATGATCGAAGACGGCGAACGCGTGTTTCTCGTCCATGTTGGTCGTGCGCCGGTCGGAGATACGATTTTGGCTGATCTCGAAATGGATGAGGTCGGCCCGATCGCGGCAGACAGGCTTGCGCCGCGCCGGTTCAGTGGTTTTGAGTTTCCCGCGGGCGACGTCATGCATAAGGCACATGCGCGGGCGAACGAGGCTGGCGTGCGCAAGATCATGGTCGTCGATCCCTATGGTCAGCTGCGCTTTGCGGCGCCCAGCCGATACGACCGGCGGTGAATGCGCCCAAACTCCATCACTATGTGCCGCAATTTCATCTGCGGCGATTTGTCGACGCGACGCAGCGATTGTGGGTTTGGGATAGGGACGCCGATCGCGTCTTTCGCACCGGAGCCAATTCGGTCGCGGCGGAAACGCAATTCTACCGCCTCACGCAATATGAAGCTGACGGCCACGATCCGCTCGAAATGGAACGACAGCTTTCCGCGCTTGAAGGTGAGGTAGCAACCATTACCGGGCAGTGGATCGAGTGGCTGCGCGACATGGAGCCGCTGGACCAGGTACCGATACCGGCGGTGAACCGCGAGATCGTTTCGCTGTTCCTCGCCGTTCAATACCTGCGGACGGCCGATACGCGCGATATTTTGGCGAGACTGAGCCATGCCGATGCTGCAGTGGCACCCACACCAGACGCCGTCCAACAGATGCACACTGAATTGCTGTGGGACGAAGCGCTCGTAAACGGACTCGCGGCGCACATTCGGACATCACATTGGTTGTTCGCCCGAAACGAAACGCCGACCCCCTTCGTCACCTCCGACAATCCCATAACCTTTCGGAGCGCCGACAATCGTCGTTGGGTCCGGGCCGGGATCTATACGCCCGGCACATATGCGGGCTTCGCCTTGGCGCCCGACCTGATCCTCTATTGCTATCCGGACGAACCGCCATGGGACCAGCTCGATCGCTACGCCGACAAGCTGTCCCCGGTCGCGATCGACGATGGGATGGTCGACAGCGAGAATAGCGGACAGGTTTTCATGGCGACGCGCTTCCTGTTCTCGACCCAGAACAAGTTTGATACTGAACGGCGCTTCGCGCGATCCATTCGCCGACTGTAACCGGGTAAGTGCGGGCCTATGCCGCGGCCACGGCAACCGAGACCTTGGTAACGTTGAAGAGGGATACGGCGCCGCCAGTCGCCTGTGCTGGATCGAACAGGGCAAGGTTTATACCGTCGCTGACCGAGCTGCGGTACACGACACCATCGAAACCGCTCTTCTTGATAAACTCGCAAAGATACTGGCTCGGAATATAGTCGATTGCCGCGCCCGCTGGTTGCACCGGCCGCGTCAGCTCTTCGCCGAGGCGTTCCAGGAAGGGCAGGTCCGCGCGCAGCTGGCCGATCTCGCTGGCATCGCTCAGGATGAAAGGCGACACCAACTTGCGCGGATTGCGCAGGTCCACGGCCTTGATCTGCGGGATGGTGAAATCGGCGACGCAGGCCACTTCGCCGGTGTGCGGCCGGATCTCGGCCGCTGCTGTTTCGGGCAGTGACCCGAGATAGAGATAGGGGATGCCTGCTGGGTTGGCGCGGCCGTGTGAAGATCGGCGCTTGGGCGGTGCCCCCATCTTGTCGATGGGGAACATCTCATCCTCCGTGCGAATGCGCGCCCGATACCAGATTTCGGGCAAAGGCGGAGCCAGCAACATGTCGAGCAATTGGCGAAGCCGATCGAGATCGATGGCAACCCCGAGGAACCAGCGGTTGGCATACATCATCTCGTCGCGCAGCCTATCCCACTGCGCCAGGCCTTCACTGATATAGCTCGCGGACGGCGCGAAACTGCGCCGGACGATTTCGCCGTCGTCCAGGATTTCGCCAAGCAATTCCTTGGCGTGGGCGAGGTCCATGCGCTCATGGCTGAACAGCTGCCAGTCGTCTTTCAGCCACTCGGCAAGCGATTTTCCGTCTTCGCTCGGCTCGTAGACGTTGACGAGGAGTTCGAAATAGGTGGCGAGCTTGTTCGGCTCGACGAGCTGCGTGTCGTGCGTGCCGCAGAAATCGCATGTCCCTCGAACCGGATCGAGCGAGGGGAACAGCTGATCGCGCAGGCCGCGATCGTCGAAGCATTCAGGACAGCAGAAGCGCTGGGCCATGGCGCTTAGCCAAGATAGTCGGCGAGCGTCTCGATATGATGCTTCATCGAGAGCTTTTTGACATAGCCGAGGCCGGGGAAGTGGCCCTTGGCGTGCAGGTCGCGGAATTCCTTGATCGCACTCGTTTCGAGGAGGTTCGACGTCCCCGAATTGAGCTTGAGGATGAGCTTCTGCAATGCCTGCCCGAATTTGCCGGCAGGGTCGGTGGGCGTATCGTTCGTCGTCGACACGAAATGATAGATGTACATGACTTCGTCGGCCTCAGGGTCTATGAAGGTCAGGTGGATCGCGACGGCATAGGCTGGGCCGCCACCTTCGGAGAAGACATCGCCGACCATGAGGAAATCGCCGAAGCCGTTCATTCCAAGGTCGCTCTGGAAGGTAAGGTGCAGCTCGGAGAATTCCTCGACCGGGATCTTCGTGAATTCCGCGTTTTTGCGCGGCTTGAAGCCGTCGCGGATCAGGATCCGCGTGCTGCCTTCGAAGTGCTTGCGGTAGAGCGTGTTGGCGTGGTCTTCGATAAAGACATGCCGGGTTTGCGGCAGCGTACTGCCCAAGTAGCCGGCCAGGCTTTTCTGCTCGGTGAAGCCCGCATGGATGAAGGTCGGATTATGACTCAGATGGGCTTGGTGGCAGGTGACCGCATCGGCGAGGTTCATGCTGCCGCGCAGAAGAATTCCGGCGGAAATCGCACCGCCGAACATGCCTTGTTGCAGCAGCTGGGTAATCCCGGTCCCGTCATCCTGGTGATCGCCATGATAGGGATTGACTATGACAATCGCCTGCCCATGCGCATCGCAGATCGCTTTGAGCGCCTTCTCAAGACCACCGAGCGACTCCTTGACCGGCTCTATCACCGGGACGAAATTCTTCGCCGCCAGCAAACCGGCAGTTTCCCGAATGGTCAGAAGTTCGAACTGCTTTCCACGAAAATACGGGTGATACATGCGCAGGTCAGCTCCAGGCCAATGCCGCATGAAGCGGCGTTGCGACGGCGTCGACCAGCCGCGGATGGTCGGCGCGGCGCACCGATACCGACAGGGCAGCCGCCTGCAACGACGCGGGCAGGTGATCGACAAGTTCGCCAAGCGGCGCAAGATCGCGCGTCTTTTTCAGGGTTCGCACCATTTCGATGTGGAGCGCAGTCGGATCGAGCGTAGCGAAGAGATCGCGCATCGCCGCGTGCCTTTGCGTGTTCGGAACCTGCGGCACATCCATGCCCAGCGCTTTGAGGATTGCAACGGCCTCCGCGGACCGCAGCGATTCGAAGACGGTGACCGGGCAGATGCGGGCTGGGCAATCGACCGCATCGCGCACCGTCGAGATACGGTATCGCTTCGACAGGCACATGACGCCGACATCGTCGGGAACGGTCGCGAGCACGCCATCAACATGGCCCTCGCTCGCGATCACGTTGACCTTGGCGAACACGCGCTTGTAGTTTTCGACCTGGTTGGCAAGGCGCGCTAGGGAATCGCGCTCGGACTTGATCTCATAGACGGTCGCGGTGCCGTTCAGAATGACAAGGTCGGCCTTGCAGCTTCCTGCGCGAAACTCGTTGAGCATCGAGGCGGTGCGGAGCGAATGGGTGCCCATCAGCACTTTGTGGCTGATCGCCGCGCGATAGATATATTCGTCACGGTGGCCTGCGACCTTCAGGATATCGAAGGCCGAGTCGAATGTATCGCCGACGGTCGTGTTGGCGTCAGCCCGCTCCAGGAGATCGGTCTGGTCAAGGAGGCGGCGGAACAGGCCGGACCGGCCTTTCTTCGCCATTTCACGGAACACGGTTGCGGAGAACAGGCGCGTCAAGGCGGAAAGTTGCGCTGCGCTGTAGATGGCTTTTCCCCCGCACGAGCCCCCCGTCGCACCGGGCGGCTGCGATCTCCTTAGCGAAGAACGGTCGGCGGCGGAATCCCGGAAATCGCCGAACTCGAGATGCCGGGCTGGCAGAGAGACGCTCACTTGCGTCATGCCGTGACGCTTTTCGGCGTCCTGCGCCGCGGCGGAGCGGCCGACCGGCCCAGAGCAACGGCGATCTTGGATGATACCCGCTCAGCGGCCCGCTTTGCCGGCGCGAGTTGGATATGGGCGTAGATCGCCGTCGAACGCGGATTGCGATGGCCGAGAATGGCTCCGGTCATTGCAAGCGCCTGGCCAGCCGACGTCGAGGTCGAACCCATGGTGTGGCGGAGCGTATGAGGGGTGACGTCGAGCAAACCGGACAGCTTCTTCACCTTGGGCCAGATACCCTTGGTGCCCTGGAAGAAGGATTCGCCCGCCGTCGCCGGGAATACGAAATCGGAATCATCGCATCGAGCGATGCCGCGCAGGATTTCGATTGCGGCGCGGCCGAGGGGGCGCACGGAGCGGCCCGTCTTGCTGTCCTCCAACATCAGAAAGCCGCGTTCGAGATCGACCTCCTGCCATTTGAGGCCGGCGATTTCGTTGCGTCGACAGCCAGTCAGCGCCCACAGCCGCGAGATGGCGATTGCCTTGGGGTTCGTGCCCTCGGCTTCGAGCTTGTCGAATGCCTCGCCCAGTTTCTTTACTTCTTCCAGCGTGAGGAAGCGTTCGCGCGCATTGTCGGTCTTGCGGACGGCGGCCTTGTCGACCGGATTGCGGTCGGTCAGCTCATGTCGCATTGCGAAGCTGTACATCGCCGACAGGTCTCGGACGGCTTTGCGGGCTGCTCCTTCGCCGCCCTTGACGATGATCCGCTGGCGGAAGCCGACTTTCTCGTCACGGGCGGTCTTACCGCCGGTAACGTCGCTGGAGAACTGCTCAACGTCGGCGATGGTGACGTCGCCGATACGCTTGCGGCCCAGAAGCGGGATGATGTGGTGGTCGATACGCGCGAGTGTGTATTTCTTGGTGAGCGGCTTCATCGGCTGCCCGATCTTCTTGCCCCGCTGGATCACGCAACCGCGCTTCTCATAGAGGTCGCGCAGCTGGGAGATCAGCATCTCGCCGCGCTTGGCGATCCGCTTCTCGCCAGGGTCTTGCCCGTTCGCGACGGCGCCCAGGATAGCCTTGGCACCCTTCCGTGCCTGATCGATCGTCAACGCACCGAACCGGCCCAGCGTGTAGGTCCGGCGCTTGGCCGTGCGACCGCCGCCGTCGACACGATAGCGCACGACGAAGGACTTCACGCCACTCGCCATTACCCGAAGGCCGAAGCCGGCGATCTCCGAATCCCATAGCTCGTACTGCTCTGCGCGCTTCTCTGCCTTCTCGCAGAGATCGCGGGTAAGCTTGACTGTCGATCGTTGTCCCACTTGCATCGCTCCATGTGGACCCGTATCGCCTGCGGGTCCACCGCGGGTCCACGGTCATGCGCATTGGGTCGTATCTGAGCAGAGTGTAGCACATCTGGAATCGAGCGAAAACAGTTACTTGCCACGCTACAGCGTAGTCGAGCGTAACCCGAAATAGCATCGCCCTAAATTTGCCAAGGTTGGGGTCGAGGGTTCGAATCCCTTCGCCCGCTCCAGATTTCCTATGAAAATTAGTTAGATGCACCCTTCGACGGAAGGGTTTTTCTATTACGTGGGGCACTCGCAAGCATCGCGTAATAAGGACGTAATGAGCTCGGAGCGTGTATCTGGACTATTCTGGCGCACATTCGGCGTCCTTGGCTTGGAAGTGGCGACGATTCCGGAGGGGAAAGCCTTCCCCTGACGGTGAGCCGATGTCTCACCGTACCCCTTCGAGCGGGGTTCCGCCCCGCAACACCCCATTCAGCAATCCGCCTCGGCGGATTTGTGTTTTCCTGAAGCTTCGGTGATCGGGCCAGGGCTGCGCCGGCCTGATCGCGTCGTTGGTCGTTTCACTCCCGCGATGGGGTGGGCGACGCTTCCCTTTAGGCCCGCCGCGCCGGGCCGCAACGCGCGTGCCGCGCTTACCTCCTCTGCGTTCCGGCCCTTCGGGTGCTGCCCGGCTCCGCCGGCGGGCCAACGGCAAGCTTCTTCGCCGCCCACCCCATTCCGGGGTGAGTGTGGTTTTAAGGAGAAGTGTGATGAACGCTGTGACCGAAACCGCAGCCGCCGAGCCTGTGTCGGGCATCGAGATTTTCGTGCCCCTGAACAAGCTCAAGAAGTCCCCCAAGAACGCCCGGAAGGTGCCGCATAGCGAGGCCACCATCGAGGCGCTGGCAGGCAGCATCCAGCACAAGGGGATGATCCAGAACCTTGTGATCGAGCCGGAGGTCCGTGAGGACGGGACGCCGACCGGCTCCTATCTCGTCACCGCTGGCGAAGGCCGCAGGCTGGCGCAGTTGTTGCGCGCCAAGCGCAAGCAGATCAAGAAAACCCATCCGATCCGGTGCTGGCTCGATACGGAGAACGATCCCGCCGAGGTCAGCCTCGACGAAAACGTAACCCGCGAGCCTATGCACCCTGCCGACCAATTCGAGCGGTTCCACGAGCTTTCGGAAACCAATGGTTGGGGCGCGGAGGAGATCGGCGCGCGGTTCGGCGTGTCGGCGCATGTCGTGAAGCAGCGGCTTCGCCTCGGCGCTGTGTCGCCCAAGCTGTTGCAGGTCTATCGCGAGGACGGGCTTACGCTGGACCAGCTTATGGCCTTCGGGATTTCGGAGGACCACGCCCGGCAAGAGCAGGTTTTTGAGAACCTGCATCACAACCGCGAGCCGTGGATCATCCGGCGCGACATGACCGCCGCCAACGTGTCTGCCGATGATCGCCGCGGTGTTCGTCGGGGCCGACGCCTATGTCGAGGCAGGCGGTAACATTATCCGCGACCTGTTCAGCGAGGACCGGGGCGGGTTCTTCGAGGATGCGGGCTTGCTCGATATGCTCGCCATCGAAAAGCTGCGCGAGGTCGCCGCGACCGTGCAGGCCGAGGGCTGGAAATGGGCCGAGGCGCATATCGACTATCCCCACGCCCACGGGATGCGGCGGGTCTACCAGCAGACCGTCGCCTTGTCCGACGACGAGGAGGCCCGGTTGGAAGCGCTGTCCACCGAGCATGACGAGCTTACCGAGGGCTATTCGTCCTATGACGAGATGCCCGAGGATGTTGCAGCGAAGCTGGAGGCGGTGTCCGACGAGATCGACGCCCTTTCGGCCAAGCGCTACGTCTATGACAGCAATGCGGTAGCGCATGGCGGCGTGTTCGTTGTGCTCAACCATGACGGCGCGGCGCGGATCGAGCGCGGTTTTATCCGGCCCGAGGACGAGGCGCTGGCCTTCCCGCAGCCCGAAAGCGAGGGCGAGGACAGCGGCGACGGCATCAGCGGCGAAGCCGAGACCGAGCAGGACGATGACGGCGGCGAGATCGAGCCGGTCGAGGAAGAGGACGAGGAACCAGGCAAGCCGATTTCCGACAGCCTCACCCGCGACCTGTCCGCCCACTGGACGCTGGCGCTTCGTGTAGCGCTGGCCGAGCGGCCCGACATGGCGCTGATCGCGCTGACCCACACGCTCACGGCGCAGTCGTTCTACAGCTATGCCGAGGCCGGTTGCCTTGAGGTTCGTCCGACCGTGCCCCCGCTGGGGAGCCATGCGGACGGGATCGAAGACACGCCCTTAGCGGCGAGGGCGAGCGAGGCGCATGAAGCGTGGGCCGAGCGGATGCCGCGCGACGTGGCGGACCTGTGGGGCTTCATCGTCGGACTGGACGATGAGAAGCGGCTGGCGCTGCTGGCGCATTGCGCCGCCCGCACCGTCAACGGGCTGCGCCTGCCGTGGGATCGCAAGCCCCGGTCGCTGCAAACGGCAGACAGGCTAGCGAGCGCGCTGTCGCTGGACGTGTCGAAGGACTGGACGCCGACCGTGGATAGCTACCTTGGCCGCGTCACCAAGGCGCATATCGTCGAGGCCGTGGCCGAAGGCGTGTCGGAGGACGCCGCCCGCCGTATCGCGGACATGAAGAAGCCGGACATGGCGCGAGCCGCCGAACAGCTTCTGGCCGGGACCGGCTGGCTTCCCGCCGTGCTGCGGACGCCCGAGCCGGAGGTGGAGCAACCCGGACCCGTCGAGGCCGAGATTGAGGGGACCGAAGAGCAGCAGTCCGAAGCGGAGGACGGCGAAGCGTCCTATGCCATCGCTGCCGAATAGCGGCATAGGCCGGGGCCGCGCGAGCGGTCCCGGCCTTTCACTCGCTGTCCGCAAAATCGCGACCTCGCCCTTTTCGGGCGCGGTCGCTCTTGCTTTTGAATGGCGCCACGTCGCGGACTAAGTAAATGAGGGGCCGAATCCAAGTCGGCCTGTTCGGTATGAAAGGCGGCGAGTGAGCGTCTCGGCATCCAAGAATAATCTCGTCCACGAATTGTTCGTGCGCACAGCCGACGAGAACTACATCGCGGCGCGTTGGTGCGCGATCAACCAGCTTAACACGGACTTCCTCTGGCTGGCTGTCCACGCGCTCGAAAAATATCTGAAAGCCGTGTTGCTGGTGAACGGCGGTTCGTCGAAGGGCTATAGCCACGACATTGTGCGGCTCTATGCAGACGTGAAAACCCTCGCCGGGCCGTTGCTCCCCGATAGCCTTCAGCGCCCTGCCGATCTCGACATCCACCACTGGTTCGAGCGCTCGGCTGAGGATTTCATCGCGCACCTGCTGCGCAACGGGAACGCCGACAACCGCTATCTGATCTATGGCTATACGACCCGAAGCGAAGACGTCCACATGCTCGACGCGATGGTGTTCGCCCTCCGCAGGCTAATTTGCCCGCTCGACCAGCGGATGTTCCCACGCAACGATCCCGGCGCGCCCACCGTGACGCATCGCGACATTCTGACAAAGCAGGCCGAATATTATGGTCGCATGGCGATGCCGCTTGATGACCTAAGATCAGGACTCATTGATTGAGCCAGAAGATAACGGTTGCTCGATGCAGATGGCGGACATGAAGGTGTGTGCGCAGCGGTCGTAGCGAGTGTGTATGCGCCGCCAATCCTTGAGCCTGCCGAACATATTCTCGATCCTGTGCTGCTGGCGATAGAGCACGGCATCGTGTGGGATCGGGACCTTACGGTTTTTCTTTGACGGGATGCAGGCGGTGATGTTGCGTTCAGCGAGCGCCTTGCGGAACCAGTCGGCGTCGTAGCCTCGATCACCGAGCAGAGCTTTGGCCCGAGGCAGGGCGTTGAGCATCAGGGCGGCCCCCTTATAGTCGCTCATCTGCCCTTCGCTCAGCAGCATGACCAATGGCCTGCCCTTGCCATCGCATACAGCGTGGAGCTTCGAGTTCAGGCCGCCCTTGGTGCGTCCGATACGTCTGGGAACAGCCCCTTTTTGAGCAGGCTGGCCGCCGTCCGGTGTGCCTTGAGGTGCGTCGCGTCGATCATCAACTGGTCGGGCTTCCCGCCCTTCGCTGAAAGGGCAGAGAAGATCTTATTGAACACCCCGAGCCAGCTCCACCGAATGAAGCGATTGTAGATCGTCTTGGGCGGACCATAGTCGGCAGGCGCATCGCGCCATCGCAAACCGTTCCTGATGACGAAGATAATGCCGCTGATGATCCGACGATCATCCACCCGCGGAACGCCGTGAGACAGCGGAAAATATGGCTCGATCCTGCGCATCTGCGCCTCTGAAAGCCAGATCAGATCACTCATGGCAACGCCTCCTTGCGACGCCATCGAATCAACCAATCTGTATCTCTGCAAGCCATTTAATAGGTCCTGAGCCTAGTCTGGGCCAGGGAGGAATCGGATCGGCGCCATGCCGCCCTGAACCTCAACATGGCGTTCGCACCGGAGGGCTATCCGCACGAGCCCATGCTAAGCGGGAGTTCGGCCCGCAATCCTGTCATCATCCGGCACATCCTCGACCCGCTAGCAAGCGACGACCCGCGCTGGGCAGCCGAAGGCATCGAGATTGCTCGGTGGTTCCTCGCGAATGTCCAGGTTCCCAAGGGCAAGCCGGCCGATCCCGGTGTAGCGGAGCAAATCCAAGACGCCATCGAGGCTGCATGCGCCAAGCACGGCTTGCCATAGCGCAGGGCCGTTGCCCGCCATCACCTCCTGATCGTGTGACGCACGCTGCCCACATGGCCTCTTGCATGGTCGGTCTGACCGGAGACGGCTTAGCCTCGCTCTCCCGGAGCGCAATGGCGGAGGCGCAGCTTTTTTCCGCCGCCTGCGGCTTTGCATCGCGAGATCAAAAAAGCTGCGCCCCGCTATCCTCCGCTTCGCTGCGGTCCCGCAGGGATGCGCGGTCGATCGCTCCGGCCCGTGAACCACCATCGAGGCCGCGATGGACGCGGTCCGAGCAAGCAGGAGATTACGACATGGCCACCATCGGCACCTTCACCGCCAATGCCACGGGCGAGTTCACCGGCGTCATCAAGACGCTCACGCTCAACACCAAGGCGACCCTTCGCCCGGTCGAGAAGGATAGCGAGAAATCCCCCGACTTCCGGGCCAGCGTCGGCGACATGGATATCGGCGCCGCCTGGAAGAAGGCGAGCCGCGAAGGCCGCGACTACATCTCGGTCAAGTTGGACGACCCGATCTTCCCGGCTCCCATTTATGCGACCCTGTCCGAAACCGAGACCGCTGGCGAATACGCCCTCATTTGGTCCCGCTAGCCGGGGTCGACGACGCCCCGCTCAACCGAGCGGGGCGCTCGGCCGTCAACTTGGGAAAGGAAGGGGCGCCAGATACTCCTGGCTCGTAGCGATCACGCCGCACACAAAAGTGAAGCTGGTCGACAGAACTGACTCCAGTGACGCTTCCTCGATGTCTTCACCAGCGACCCGATAAGGCCGCAACGCCGCGGCGGCAAACACCGCGCCGGTGGCGAACGGCGTGGAAGTGTCTGCGCTCAATTTTCGCTACCGCATCGAGGGCGACCGCGCGCCGTGGAAGCCAGTTCGCGCCTTCGACGATAGTCGCCAGGTCTTCATCGAGTTCCCGGGCGGGATCGCGCAAGGCGAGATGCCGCCGTTGTTCGTGGCTGGCGCAGCCGGCGGTGCCGAGCTGGTCAACTATCGCGTGCGAGGCCGCTACATGGTGATCGATCGCCTGTTCGCCGCCGCTGAGCTCCGCTTGGGCGAGCGTCGCAGCGAGCAGCGCGTCCGCATCGTGCGCGACGACGGAAGGGAGCGGCGGCCGTGAACGACCCCATCGATAATGCCCCGCCCGAACCGCTGGCGCCGCGTCCCGATCCCCAAGCCTTTCAGGTTCGCGGCGATCCCCCTCGCGTCATGCGTCTGTCGCGCAAAGCACTGGCCGCGATGGGCATCGCCGCCGGCCTCGGTATCGGCGGCTCGCTGATCTATGCGCTCAGACCGGCAGGCGAGAAGGAAGCGAAGGAACTCTACAGCACCGACAGCCGCGCCACATCCGAGACCATCACCTCTGGACCGAGGGACTATGCTCAGGCGCCGAAGCTCGGGCCGCCGCTCCCCGGCGACCTCGGCGGTCCCATCGTCTCCGCCCAGCGGCGCGGCGAGAATGTCCCGGTGCCTCCGGTTGGTGCGCAGCCCGATGCGCGTGCCCAGGCCGCAGAAGCCGCCCGCCCGCGCGCGCAGCAAGAGCGCGACGTGGCGCGCATGAGCGGCGTGTTCCTTGGCGGGAACGCTGGCAATATCGGAACGGCGCCAGCGTCTTCGCTGGTCCTGCCAGAGCAAGCTGCGCCGCAACCGCAGCCGGCGAGCGCCGCTCAGAACGATCAGGCCGCCAAGCAGGCCTTCATGGCGCAGGCGTCGAACCAGCGCACTGTAAGCGTCCAGCGCCTGACCCCGCCCACGTCGCCCAACATCGTTCAGGCCGGCAACATCATCCCGGCCGCGCTCATCACCGGCATCCGGTCGGACCTTCCCGGCCAGATCACGGCGCAGGTGACGCAGAATGTCTATGACAGCCCCACGGGCCGTATCCTTCTCATCCCGCAGGGCGCGCGGCTGATCGGCGAGTATGACAGCGAGATCGCCGCCGGGCAGACCCGCGTGCTGCTGGCTTGGGACCGGCTCATCATGCCGGATGGCAGCTCGATCGTTCTCGAGCGTCAGCCTGGCGCGGACGGAGCCGGCTTTGCGGGCCTACAGGATCGAGTGAACCAGCATTGGGGCAATCTGCTCAGGGCGGCGGCCATCTCGACATTGCTCGGCATGGGTGCCGAGCTGGGCGCCGACAGCGAGGACGATCTAACCCGCGCGCTGCGGCGTGGATCGCAGGACACCATCAATCAGACCGGCCAACAGATCGTACGTCGACAACTCAATGTGCAGCCGACGCTCACCATCCGGCCGGGGCACCCCTTGCGCGTGATCATTACACGCGACCTGGTGCTCGAACCCATCGGAGCGATGCGATGACGAAACTGAAGCTCGGGCCGCTGGCCGACGACCGTCCGGTCAAACTCTCCGTGGAACTGCCCGCGCCGGTTCACCGTGATCTCGTCGCCTACGCTGCGGCGCTCGCCGCCGAGACCGGGGCAGCGCCGGTCCTGCCCGAGAAACTGATAGCACCCATGCTCACCCGGTTCATGGAAACCGACCGGGCCTTCCGCCGACGCCGCGCGCAGGAGACGTGAAGGCGTGTTCGCCTGCTTTCAGTTTCCCATGAACCGCTTGAAACGATCCCGACCTTCCGCCTCGACGACGGCCTGCTCAGCGTTGGCGCATTCGTCGCCCCTTACCGAGCCTTCCGCGCATTGCGTTACGACCTGTCGCGCCTCGTCGAGATGCACTGCGAAATACTGTGTTCCGCGCGGTGCGGCTGGCGCCACCGCTGCGGCGGGCGGACTCGTGGCAGTTGCCGTTGGACCGACCGGCACGATCACCGGGCGCAGCACGAAGCCAACCCCAAACCCGAGGGTCAGCGTGACCAGCACGATGATGAGCGTCCGGCCACGCGTCATGACGGTTCCTTTCCCGATTGCTCTGTCGATGGGTGCGGCCCCGGCACAGGTGGCAGAGAATAGCGGACGGCCACGAAATCGAGGAAGCGCCGCAGCACGGCGTTCTCATTGTCCTCCCGCCAATAACCCGAGAATCCGACCCGCATATGCCCGTTGGTCTCGTGGACCTCCCGGAATGCCACTCCCGGAACCTGGATGCCGAGCGCGGATTCCACGACGATTGAGAGGCGCCCGCCGAGTGCAATGGCGCTGAGTACCGAATCGCGTCCGATGTCTTCCATGTCAAGCTCCGGCGTGTAACCGGGCATTCCAAGCTTGCCCAAAAGCATGTTGCGCGTCTCCGGGCCGGGATCTCGTTCGGTCAGCAGGAACCGTTCGCCGATCAGATCGGTCCAGTAGATGCGTTCACGCTCAGTCAGCGGATGACTTTCCGGCATCGCTACCAGGATGCGCTCGCTCCATAGTGGCCGACTCGTGAGGCTAGGATAGGGTGCCTCGCCGATCATGATCGCGATGTCGAGCAGGCCGCTTTCGATGCCCGCCAGCAGCATCGCGCGGTCCCGCTCGAAGGCGCGCAGTTTTACCTCCGGATGACGTTCGTCGAACTCGCTGAGAGTCGCGCGCAGATTGCCGGCGGAGCAAGAGGTGTAGAAGCCTATAGCCAGCCTACCGGCATGACCATTCTGCGTGGCCCGCACCCAAGCGTTCAGTTCCTCGAATTCCTTCACGATCCGTTGCACCGCGTGCAGATAAATTTTGCCGTAGGAGTCAGGGTGTCTCCGCGCGTTCTGCGGTCGAACAGCGTCATTCCAAGCCGTTTCTCAACGTCGATGATATGCCGGCTGAGAGTAGGCTGTTTAATGTTCATGCCGCGAGCGGCCCGACTGAAGCTCCCTGCCTCTGCGGCGGCGATTAGGTAGCGGAGCTGACGCAACTCGATCATTTACATAGACCGGCTACGTCTAGCTTGCCTACCGAAATCATATGAGGGCACTCGTCCAAGCACCCGAAACAGTGCGCGTTTAATGGTTGGCCTACGGCGACGTAGCATTCGACAGGGCCGGAATCATGAAGATCGCTGATCGGCACTGAATTTTCCTTCAGTGAAGATAGTATTCCACAGGGACTGACAGTTCGACTTCATCGGGCATATCTACCGGAATATGTGGTAAAGGCTGCGCGCGCCGAAGTGTATCAAGGGCGGCATGATCGAGATCGAACGAACCGGATCTCTTTACGATAGCCGATGACAGCACCATGCCGGCGCGATTCATTCTGAAGCGAATCGAGACAGTCCCTTGTTGGCGGGCGGCCCGAGCGCGGGCAGGATAGCGGCGGAAGCCTTCCAGATGGGCCAGGATCAAGCCTTCCCAATTGGGGCGGGCGTCATTGGACAATCGGTTGGCGCTCGGCGCGACGACGCTTTTGGGCGCGGTCGTTTCCGGCACGGCGGGGCCGGGATCAACGATTTTTCCCGGCTCTCGCAAGTCTGCCGAAACCGTCGGCGCGGCGAGCTGCACGAGGGGGATCGGGCCCGGCTCGATGACGGGCTCAAGCTCAGCCTCCTGCTTTTCCACTTGTTCCGGTCCTGGCGCTACGTTGCGGACCGGCTCAGGGGGAGCCGCCAGCGGTTGCAGCTTTATCACTGTCAGCGGCTGGGAGGTGGCCCGCGCGGGCTGATAAACGGCCTTCCAAGTGAACAAGGCGGCGGCAAGGACCAGCCCAATGATCGAGACAGTCCCGGCAAGGCCGAATAGGCGTGTGCGCCAGTCCATCGGCTGATCGCAATACCGACTCTGGCCGCGCGACAGCTCGCCATTTTCCAGTCTCGCCACAGGCGTGGGCAGCGTGTTTCCCCGTCGCCGAGGGCTGTCAACATAATAGGTTCGGAAGACGACACGGCCCTCAAAGAGAGCCGTTTCATCATTCGCAGCCGCAAGCTGCGCCCCGCGATAACCTCCAGGCTTCATCGTGATTCTCCCGGCTCGGGTCGCCGAATGATCCAGATCGCCCAGAACAGCATGAATGCGGCCACGGCGTCGGTCAGCAGGCCGGGCCTGACGTGGAGCCAGAACAGCCCGAACCCCACCGCCATGCCGATGCACGCCGCGATCTTGGCATGGCGGGGCACTGCGCCCTCCGCGCCCCACGCCCGCAACCCCGGCCCGAAGCGAGGATGACCCAGCAACCATGCTTCGAGCCGGGGCGAGGACCGCGCGAAGCAGGGCAGCGCCAGCAGCATGAAATCAGTGGTCGGAAGCAGCGGCACGAAGATGCCGATGAAGCCGATTGCCACCAGCGCCAGGCCCAGGACGAGCCAACCAGCGCGACTCGTGCGGCCGCGCCGGAGCAGGTCGGCGTTGGTAGCCTCAGTCAAGCCGTGCATCCACATGGGCCTGGACCCGCGCGAACGCTTCCAGTGCGCCTTCCTTGGCACGCTTTTCCTCATCCTCGCTCAGTTCGACTGCATCCAGCGCGGCGGTAAATGCGCGCCAGTGGGGCGCAGGTCCTTCGGGCGCGGGCGCAAGATGACGCGCACCGATATCATCGGTCAGCCCGAGCTTCTGTGCTTCCTTACGCAGCACGGCCGCGCCCATGTTAGACCCTTCGGCGACATAGAGCCAGCCCAGCGCGGTGCCCATGTCCAGTGGATCATTGGCACCGAAAGCAGGCAAGCCGGCCTCAGGCACCGCAACACCGAGATGCTCCATGTCGGCCATGACGAGCGGCAACCGGCAGCGCTGGACGAGATCGGGGAAAGCGGCCTGGAGCCGTGGGTCGGCATAGAGGGTGGCCACGTCGCGGTGGAACAGATACTGGATCGCTAGAAAATGCTTGTAGCGCTCGATGCTGGCGAAAGACGACGCCGACATGATCGAGCGATCGACGCCCTCATGGACGATGCTGGTAAGCGCCTTGAGCCGCTTCGCGCGGCTTTGCTCGTCACCGGGAAGTTCAGCAGTCACTACGGTCATGAGTGTTTCTCCTGTGTTATGTGGATGGGAAGAGCGCCACGGGCGATCAGAAGGCATAGCTGAGCCTCACGCTCGCGGTCGTGCGCTTGTAGGAATAAAGCCAGTCGATGTTGCTCTCGACGCGGGTGTGCTGGACAACGATTTCGGGAACGAGCGGCCCGACTTTCAGGATGGGTAGACGGGCGATCCCGATAACGTTGAATTGGCGATCCTTGCGCTGCGCCTCGAACAATTCGCTGTAAGCGCGGTGGCGGCGGTAGCGATATGATCCCATGAGGAAGAGGCTCGCGACATTGCCGAAAGCCTTGTTGATCCCTAGCCGACCACCCCATTGGCGATAGGCTTCGACAAGGCTTGGCGTGTCCTTCACAATGACATCGGGTCCACCGAACACGGTCAAAGTCGGCGTCAGCGAATACCATCCTGTGATAGCAACATCCGTGAGCGGCCCATTTTGCGGAGCAAAAGCCGCATCGCGGTAACGGAAATCCCGGTAATTTCCCTCAACCTTGAAGAGCGACCGCGGCGAGACCGTGTGCGTCCATTCCGCGTTCAGACCTGGCGCACTGTAGAGCTCCGACGATCCGAGCGAACCGATCTCGAATGAGGGCGAGAGGGAGACGGCGTTGCGGGCGGCCTGATATTGATAGCCTAGACGCATGATCGCCGTCGCCTGGGAATAGGCATGATGTTCCGGATAGACATCGCCGAACAGGATCGCCCGCGCCCGGAGGCCGCCATGTCCGCTCAACGGAACATCTTTCGCGAGCGTGGCTTCGAAGTTGACGCCAGCGGCCGCGATCGCGGGCGGAACCTGTCGGTCGACAAGGCAGGTGCCGTCGTCGGTCGCCAGCAGGCAGGTGTAGCTCGCCGACGACTGATTGAGATTGCTGCTGTATCCGGGCCCGACAGCAAGGCTTCCCTGCCAGCTCCTGCGGCGCTTGAGCGCCCCCAGATAGGCATCGACCGTGCCGATCACACCCTGCGCCTGTGACCCATCATCGGCCAGCATATCGCGCGCTGCCCGGAAGGCGCTGTCAGCTTCACGATCCTTGTGATTGTCGAAAAGGACGCGTGCGAGTTCCAGCCTACCGGGGACAAAATCCGCCTTTATCGCCAACAGCGCCCGATAATGCCGTTCCGCGGTAGCTAGGTCGCCTTTCTCGCGCGCGAGCGCACCAAGAGCATATTCGACCAGCATGGGATCATGCCCATCCAGCTTCTGATAGGCGGCGAGGAAACGGCGAACGTCGGGCCACTGTTTGCGCGTCACTGAGATATAGAGAGCTTGTCCGATGTCATCGACAGTGTTGCCAACCGCGTAAGTCTGACCGTCTACGGTCAGCGAAGATGTATCACCGTCGAGCGCTTCAGCGTCCTCGATCGCGCGGGATTCCTGGTTCACGCGCTGGCGATCGACCTGCTGGTCAAGCCGCAGGCGCGTGTCCTGCCCGCTTGTCGTCTGCGTGTTGGCAACGGTCGCCCACAAGCTGGCCGCCAGAGCAAGCAACAGCGGCTCGTACGAGATCAAAATGCGAAAGGCTGATATGTCCATAAAGACGCCAGGCCGGATCATTGGTGACGGAAACCGGAGCCCCTTTGGAGGCCCCGGTCCCAACATGGGTGATCAGTTCTTAGTGCCGCCGAAAGCGGTACTGTACTGGCGGTTCGTACCGCTGAACGCGACGGTGCCCGCCAGCGCATTGACGTTCGAGCCGAAGAAGCGGCCGCTCACCACGCCGCTGGAGGCCAGCGGTGTACCGCCGGCGCCGGTCGCGCTTCCGCCAGCGCCTGCGAAGGCACCGCCAGACGTGATGGTCGCCGTGCCGATGTTCACGCCATAGGTTCCGCCAGCATTAGCCAGGCTGCCCGTGAGCGTGCCGCCGCTGCCGGTGAACGATGCATTGAACGTGCCGTTCAGAATGCCCTTGCCCTGATAGTCGCTGATGCCCTTGACCGAGTAGCTGGCCGAGCCGCTGGACGGGACTGAGGTCGATGCCCCTGTGCCACCATAATAGACGGTATGATCGCCGGCGGAGACGCTCGCAGTCTGCTTCCACTCACCAAAATAGATATCATAGCCGCTCACCTTGGCGAAATCGAAGCGGCCATATTGGCTGTGATCGGTCACGGTGCCGGTGACTGCGGTGAAAGTGGTTACGCCATTGGCATCCGTCCCAAGGACGCTCTGCAGGCCCTGAAAATCGATATACTGGCCTGCCGCGAGATTGGGCACATGGATGCCGACCTTGCCGGCAGAGTGGGGTCCCCCCACGACGGTACTGGCGGCGATCGTCACCTTGGAGGAATCGCTGGTTCCGCCGACGACCTGAGCCTGGGCGGCTCCAGCCATTGCGCTCGAGAGGGCGAGTGCCAGACCCAAGGCTTTGAGATGTGCGAAGTTCATACTATTCTCCTGCTTGTTGGAGCGCCCGACCTTTCGAGCGCGTTCATCCAGGGTCGTCACCCATCATCCCGGTCTTGCGAGGATTGATGGATGTGGGCGGCAGCCCTGAATCTCGGTCAAAACCTCCCGGTCAGGCTGAGCCGCACCGTTCGACCCGGCGCGGGCAGCATGGAGCGTGACAGAGGGTCGAGATAATAGCTGTTGTTGAGATTGAGGCCCGACAGCTCGGCGCTGAAACGGTCGTTGATCTTGAACTTGGCATAGGCATCCAGCGTGATGATCTCGCCCCAGGTGTAGGGGATGTTGAGGAAGCATCCGCCGATGCAGTCGTCGGCATTAGTGAATTCCGCGAGCTGCGGATTGTCATAGCCAGCATACCAGGTGAAGCGCCCACCGACTTCGAGCCGGCGGTCGAAGAAGCGCCCTCCCACCGTCCAGTTGACCGTCTCCTCGGGGGTTGCCTGCGTGAGCAGGAAGCCCGACAGGAAGCCATATTTGACGCAATCCGGAATGCGGCCGCGCGACGGGTCTAACTGGGTTGCGACGCTCTCATCGCAGACCTTGTTGGTGGTCATGTGGCTGGCGCTGAGGTCAGTGAAGAAGCTGCCATTGTCGAAGCGCGCCTGCATCTCGAATCCGGCTATCATCTGCTTGTCGATGTTACTGAACATCAAGCCGGTGCTCCGCTCGATCACATCGTGGGTGGTGTTGTGGAACCAGGTCAGCTTGAGATCAGCATGCTGCCCTTCACCGAGACGAAACAGCGGCCGAAGATCCTGAATCCAGGCAGCTTCCCAAGACCGGATACGCTCGGGCTTCAGATCGCGCAGCGGGTTGATCGAGGCCGAGAACCCAATCGTGCTCTCGAACATGCTCGGGAAGCGATAGGCCTCAGCGTAGCGGACATAGGCCCGGCTCGCACTGCTGATATAAACGGTGGCCGAAACCGTCGGCGCCCAGCCATGGCCGGACTTTCGTCTGGTCTCTGTGATGGGAACGAGCGTGTTATTCGCGATTGCGACGCAGGTTCCCGAATAATTCGCGACGCTGCTCAGTGAGCCATTGAGGCAGATGTTGTCGGCTCGCTTGAATCGACCCTCAACATCTGGAGCCCAGTCAGGGCCGTTGTGAGTTATGTTGAAAGGGATGTTTGGATCATAGTCTGCCACAAAAGCGGGAAGGAACGCTTCGATATCCTCGGAAGAAAAGCCAAAGCCGGCGAGTTGGCTACGCCAATAGGTCTCATAATCGGCGAAGCTGGAGCCGACAGTCTGATAGGATGTGCTCCAGCTCGTCGTAACTGGCCGGCTGATCGATCCGCCCTGTTGCCTTAGATATTCCGGCAGGAAGTCGTCTTCAGCCCAGTATCCGGAGTATGACAGGCCAGCATTGAGCTTGATGAAGCTCGTCGGCCGCCATTCTCCGCTGAAGTTGATGCGATATTCCTCGCGCCGCCCAGCGCGCGGCAATTGCCGCCAGCCATTGGCGGCAGCGGTCGAATATTCGTCACCGGACCGCAGGCGCTCATGCTGCCAGTTTCCTTCCAAAAGGAAACTCAGTTTTGATGACAGGTTGAGCTGGTTGCTGGCGGTGAAGCCGTACCGGTCATTGTCGGAATTGGAGATGGCGGTGTTAACGATAGTCGGATCGCCTCCGAAGAGCGGGTCGGCCGCCGCATTGGGAAATCCGCCCGAGCTGTAGGTGTCGCTGACCGTATCGGTAGCCCAGGCCGTAGCGCGGAAATCGATCCAGCGGCTGTCCGGCTGCCACTTATATTCGGCGTTATAGGCCTTCGCATGCACCTTGCTGAGCGGCCACTGGACATTCCCGAACGCAGGCCCGTCCACCGTGAAGATGCGCGACGGCAGAATGTCGCCGAAGGTCGACTTGCTGTCGCGGAAACCGATCTGCAGCGCCTGATCGTCCGCAATCCGCCATGTCGACTTGACTAGGAAGGACTCCAACTCGCTTGACGTATTGGGAACCTCGTTACCCGGCTCGTAGTTGAGTCCGAGCTTGCGGACGAACGTGTGCGAGTTGAGCGGGAGATCTTCTTGGCTGTAATAGCCCGGAGCCGTTTTTCCCGAGAAGTAGTTGCCCCGTTCCCGGAACGCATAGGCGCCGAAGAGATCGAAATCGCCTACGCGGCCCGCAACAGCCAAACGGATCGCACGATCTCCGGCTGAGAACGATTCGTTGTCATCGGGCGTGCGCAAGTTCACTCGCAGCGAAGGGTCGCAATAGGCGTAAGTCGGTGAGGCACCGATCCCCGTGCAGACGAAGCCCGGTATCGTCCGATAATCCTGGCCCGTCAGTAGCGTCGGCACGCGTGGATTGGTTGCATTGTTGCCGCCTTCGAGCTTGAGCTCGATCCCGAAATTTCTGCCGGGTTTCAGGATGTCTGTCGCATCGAGCGTATTGATGACCACGGCACCGCCGGTCGAGCCGTTGACGCCCCGCGTCGAAACCGGCCCCTTCAGCACTTGAAGGCCGGAAATCAGACTTGGATCGACATAGCTGCGATTGCTCGCGCCGTTATAGCCGCGCCAAACGGTCAGAGCCTGTTCGGCGCCGTCGATGATGACCGGCACCCGGCCCGGCCCCTGGATACCGCGGATGCTGGGATCGAGCGCGCCGCCGTTGCGGGCGTCGCCGCTGAACACGTTGACCATGCCCTTGAGCACGTCGGCAGTGTTGACGCCCTTGTAGCGCTCGATCTCCTCCTTGCCGGCATAGGTCGATGAGATGTCCTGATCATATATGGAGGCCTTCTGCCGAGCATCGCGCTCAGCACCAGTTTCAGAAGCAGCGGTTTCGACGGGCGCACCCTCGACACGAAGAGAACCAAGGAAGATAGTGTCGGACCGAGGTTGATCGACTGCAGTGACCGAGACCTTGCGCAACGAAACGATCCTGCCCTCGATGTGGGCCGCCAAACCGGTGGAGGCAAGAAGACGCTGGAGCGCTTGCGAAGGCGTCATCGTGCCCTGAACGCCTGGGGACGAGAGGCCCCGAACTTGATCGGCATCCATGCTAACCTGCAGCCCCGACTGCCGCCCGAAATCTGTCAGCGCATCGACAACAGGCTGCGGCGCTATGTCGAACGCGCGCGCGCTCCGGCGCGGCCGACTGCGCCTGAGTCACGGTCGGCGCACTCACTCCAGCGACCGCCGCCGAAGCGAGCAGTGCCCCAGCCCAAAACGGGCGGCTTCCGAACTTCCTGTAGCTGCTCCCCGAACTCACCTAACCCACCCCCGCATCGACGTTGACCACCAACCAAATCGCTATTGCGATGCAGTTGCATAACTTCAACGTTTGAACGCCGCCTCATTCCGGAAAAAATGAAGGGAGAGGGAATTTTCTTGTGCTGGCTTAGCCGATGGTGACGATCCGCAGCCAAGGAGACACTCGCGAAATCGTCACATTGTGCGCTCGCCTCAGCGCCTCCAGCGCCAGATCGGGATCGCGCAGATCATAGAGGCCGCTGACCCGCCGGTTCTTCAACCCAGGCCCTCTGGCAACGATGTAGCCCTTATACCAAGGCCGGATCTGATCGATGACGTCCCCGATCGGCTGATCGTTGACGATTGCCACCCCCTCACGCCAAGACGCGACCCTGTCCGGTCTGATCGTGCTGCGTGATGCAGTGCCTTCACTTATCCATACTGACTGACCCGCAATCAGCACGACACGGCGAGGTGACGCAGCATCGCGCGTTTCCACCGCCACACGTCCTCGTTGAACCGCGACGGCGGTGTTGCTGCCTATCTTTTCGACGGAAAAGGCCGTGCCGAGGACCGTCACCCGACTATCCCCTGCCACGACGCGGAACGGCCGCGCTTCGTCATGCGCGACATCAAACCAGGCTTCGCCCTGCAGCAGATCCAGCCTTCTCCCCTTCGCGTCACCGGTAAAGGCGATAGCCGTCGACGGAGCGAGATGGGCAATGCTACCATCCTTGAGCCTGACCACACGCAGTTCGGCGGTTCGAGTGATCTCATCCGAGCGCACCCAAAGCGAAAGGTCGGGTGCAACGAACCACGCGAAGCATGCCGCCAGTGCCAGCCCCGCGAAATTCCTGACGCGCCCCAACCTTGGAAGCCAAGCTCGTTGCCTCGACAGCGACGGTGGCGTGCTCGCGCGTAAAGGACCGGCGATCGACATCAACCCCGACACATGCACGGTCTCCTCCCATGCGGCGAGGTGCGCGGGGCTGGTGGCGAGCCAATCTATGAATTGGGCTTGCAGTGCCTCATTGTCCGGCTCATCCTCGAGCTGAACCAGCCAAGCGGTGGCCTGGCGACTGAGATCGCTCCCCATTGGGTCCACCTCCTTTTCCCCAGTCATCCTGTTTCCAGCATTTTCCATCTGAGCAGACCGCGCGCGGCTTCCATCGCTTTATGCATTTAACGAACGAGACTCCCACATTTCCGGAAATTTATCGGAGAATGGCTCAATGGCGCCGCCGCAGGGCCTTCTTGCAGAATTCGACGGCCTCGATCACCAGTTCCGAGGCGAGACTCTTCGATATGCCAAGCTCTTGCGCTATCTCAATCAACTTCATTTCCTCGAAGCGGTGCATTTCGAATGCCCGGCGGGTCCGGACCGGTAATTGTCCCAGGGCTCTGTATAGCATGGCGAGTTCGTCCTTCGCTTCCGTGCTCGCTTGCTGGGAGGGTTCGTCGCTCGGTATAAGCTCGGTCGCAACGGTTGCTTCGGTTGTGAAGATACGACTTTCACGTCCATCCCGCCGCTGCCTGTCCAGCGCAAGGTTATGGACTATCCGGAAAAGATAGCCGCTCGGTTCTTCAAGGGTGCGCGAGCTAGCGGTCGCGCGGAAGCGCAACCAGGCGTCCTGAACCACATCTTGCGCTTCTGCAGAATCGCCAGTGATCCGCGTTGCGTAACGGAGAAGGTCCGCTTGAGCAGCAAGAAATACCTGAAGGCTATCGATTTTAGACACCCAACACGACGCCCCTACCTTGCGACGATACCAACCAGCGCGAGTAGCATTATCTTTGTTGCGAACCAATCGCAAATGCCCGAAGCCACGCTGGCGCTGTCTTCGAGGCCGACAAATTTCGGCAGGACGGAACGGCCGCAGGGGGGCAATCATGATAGTTCATTCGATGCGGCATAAACAACGAACAACTCGCCTGAAATTCCGGGACTTTATTGTCCGAAGCGAAATTAAATGGAGTTGACCGCAACCAGACATAATATAGCATTTCTCACAACAGGGACGCGCTTCAAACCCATGATTCAGTTGAAATCCTTATACTGATGAATGGAAATAATATATCTATAATAATACTAAAGCAGAAGTGCTTGGGGGTAGAAATGTTTAATTTCGGTTTGAACCGAAGGGAATTCCGTGAACAATTATTCGAGCGGAAGCCTTGGATCGTACGTCAGTGCTTTGATCCGTCACCTTTCAGTTGGTCGACAATCGATGCGGCGCTGGATCTTCAGGATCCTACCCGAGAGCTTTTAAAAGTGCTCCATAATGGCCGCGTCGATCCGTCCCACTATGTCGAAGAATATGTGGACATCGGGATCAGGACTCGCCGGATTCGTAAGGAGCGGCTTTATGAGATGATGTCCAAAGGCGCTACCGTCGTGCTGAACCGGATCGAACTCGTCTCGCCTATCGTCAGGGAAGTTTGCACCGAGATCGGCCGCTTTGTAGGCGCTCAGACGACATCCAACGCTTACGCATGCCTGGGCGGCGAGCCGGCGACCAACGTCCATTGGGATACGCATGACGTCTTCGTTTTGCAGATCGGCGGCAGCAAACATTGGCGGATCTACGAGCCCACCCACCCCCTTCCTATCAGCAGCCAGGTCAGCAACGATCGCAAGGACGAGCTTCCCAGCGCGCCGGTGATCGACGAGATATTGCAAGCGGGCGATGCACTATATGTGCCCCGGGGTTGGTGGCACAAGGTCGAACCGGTGGCAGGCAGCGATACTCTCCACCTGACGGTGGCGATCCACACGCCGTTGATTCTCGATTATTTCGTCTGGGCCTGCGGCTCGATCCTGCCCGGCCTTCTCGAGGTTCGCCACGCGGTGATGGGCGATGCGCAAGATCCCCGCCATGTGGCCGAAGCCGTGTCGGCGGTCAGCGAGGCGCTAATGCACCCCGCCACCTTGGAGGCCTTCTATGCTCGTTCGCGCCAACGTGAGCGCGTGGTTTCCCCATTCAATATCGCAGATCTCCTCAAGCAGGCCGAAACGCCGCTCTCCACCGGCACCCGGCTGATGCTGAATACGCGCCACGCTGATGGTAACGCCGAGCGGTTTGACGTGAATGGTGCACCGTTACAGCTCACAGGCGATCATCACCGTGTCGTGATCCTTCTCGCGCGTCACACAGCGCTCGATCTGGATGGCCTTCAACAGGAAATGCCGGACGTTGAACCCGGAAGCTTGGAAGCCGTAATCCGCGACCTGGCGAAGGCCGACATCATCCAGATCGCCGTGCCGCAGGCAACCCCGATCCCTGCCTTCGCATAACGGGGGCGTTGCCATGACCGTCTCAACGGCGAACAATCTTTTCCGGGAACAGGTGACTGAACGGCGTCGTCAGCGCCTCTACGGCGATGTCGTCCTGTCCGACAGCCACATCAGCTCTCGCCTTGTCATAGCAATGGGTGCGATCAGCCTTTCGTTGATTGTCTGGGCAACGACCGCGACTTATCCCCGAACAGAGGCCGTGCCCGGCGTGGTCATGACCTCCCAACCTTCCGCCAAGGTTTTCGCGCTCCGTTCCGGCGTGGCGGAGCGTGTTCTCGTGCGCGAGGGCTCGGCCGTGCGCCGTGGTCAGCCCCTCGCCTTCATCGGCGTCGACATGCGTGACGAGGAGCGGCGCGGAGCCGCCAAGGACAGTCTCACGGCGCTCACCGACCAGACGGATAGCGTCAAGGCGCAGATGCAAGCCGCGCACGACGCGCTCTCCTCCGAACGGGAAAAACTATTGGGTTTGCTCGAGACGAACGCGGGCGAACAGGCCACGCTGCGCGAGCAGTCGGTGATTCAGGCAGCGATCATCCGGTCGAAGGAAGACGAACTACGGCGGATCACGCCTGTCGCCGAGAAAGGTTTCATCAGCCAGATGGACATGGATCGGCGGCGGCAATCCTTGCTGGCCGAGCGGCAGCGCGCCGAGCAGATCAAGCAGCAGATCGTTCAACTCACCACGAGGCATAACGAGACCGCCGCGCAGTTGCGGCGGTTGCCGATGGATGAGTTGCGCCAGCGAGCCGAACTGCAGGGTGAACTCGGCTCCCTCATCCAACAGCGTTCGCGCGCCAGGGTTGATGTCGGTTACATGATCCTGTCGCCCGTTGATGGCCGCGTCACAGCCCTTCAGGCATCGCCGGGGCGCAGCGTGGATCCTCGCGTACCGTTGTTGAGCGTCCTGCCACAGCACTCGATTTTCCAGGTACAACTCTATGCGCCTTCCAAGGCCGTGGGGTTCATCCGCATGGGGCAGCAAGTGCGCATCTCCTACGATGCCTTCCCCTACAAACAGTTCGGCACGTTTGCCGGGACCATCACCTCAATCTCGCGGACTGCCTATGCGCCCGGCGAAATCGACGTGCCGGTGAAGATTGAGGAGCCGGTGTACCTCATCCGTGTACGCCTCGCCAATGAGACGGTGCCCGCCTTTGGCAAGCCTGTGCCGCTCCAGTCAGGCATGACCTTGCAGGGTACGGTGATCCTAGAGCGACGGTCTTTCGTGGACTGGCTCCTGCAGCCGCTTAATTCGGTGAGAAAGCGGACATGAGCGGCAGCGGTTTTCTCTTCGGGCATGACAAATATGTCCGTCAGGCGGAGGGCGGTGAATGCGGGCTCGCCTGCCTGACGATGGTCGCGCGCCATTATGGCGATAAGCTAGACCTATCCGCCTGGCGCCGCCGTTTCCCACTATCGACTCGTGGTAGCTCGCTCAAGGATCTGATTGCGATCGCCGATCAGATGGGATTTCATAGTCGCGCGCTGAAAAGCGACATAGCTTCACTCCAACAACTTTCGCTGCCTGCGATCCTGCATTGGGACCTCAACCATTATGTCGTGCTCGATCAGGTGCGGCCAGGCCTGCGGGGTACGCGATATTCGGTTCTCGACCCTGCAAATGGCATGCTGCTCCTCGACGAAGCGGCGCTTTCGGGCCACTTCACCGGCATCGTTCTGGAATTGACACCAGGCACGGCCTTTACGCCGGTGGTCAAGCGCACCCGCTTGCACCTCAGCCAACTATGGTCGCGCATCCGGGGAATCGGGCCGGCGCTGACGCGAATACTGGCCCTGTCGATCATCATGCAGATCGTAACGCTCGTCGTGCCCTTCTACACGCAACTGGCGATCGATACCGCGCTCCCCGGCTCCGACTTCGACCTCCTCAATATCATCGCCATTGGCTTTGCGGGCATTCTTCTCCTGAACGCGGCCGCGATGTGGGTGCGCAGCCGCCTCGTCCTCAGTCTCAGTAACAGCCTGAGCATCCAGACAGCGGTGAACCTTTTCCGCCATGCCATCCACCTGCCGACCGCATGGTATGAGAAACGGCACCTGGGTGACGTGACGTCGCGCTTTTCTTCGCTTCAGCCGATCACGGATTTGCTAACCCGAGGGCTGGTAAGCTCGGTCGTCGACGGCGCGTTGGCAATGGCCACGATTTGCCTGATGATTGTCTTCTCGCCGGTGCTGGCGAGCCTCACCGGCGGGGTCGTGTTCATCTACGCGCTTCTGAAGCTCGCATCGTTCAAGTCGATGAAGTTGGCCAACGCCAATGTGCTGACCGCCCAAGCGTTGGAGACATCTGCCTTCATCGAGAATATTCGCGGCATCTCTGCGATCAAGATGTTCTGCCAGGAAGGCAATCGCCAGCGCCAGTGGCAAAACAGGAAGGCTGACGTCGTCAACGGCACGATCAGGCTGGGTCGCCTAACGGGCAGCTTCGACACCGCAAACAGCTTCATCGTCGCCATCGAGAATCTGCTGTTCATCTATGTAGCGATCCGGATGGTGCTGGGCGGATCGATCACACTCGGTATGGTCTTCGCCTTCCAAGCCTATAAGCAGAGCTTCATAGGGGCCATGACGCGGCTGATAGACCAGTTGCTGAACTATCGTCTGCTGGATGTCCATCTCGACCGCATCTCCGACATCGCGCTGGAGCAGCGCGAACCGGAAGAGGGAAGCGCCCCGCTCTCCCAGATCGGCGTCATCGAGCTACAACATGTGACATTTTCCTATGGTTTTGGGCAGCCGCCTGTCCTCAAAGGGGTGTCGCTTCGCATTGAGCCGGGCAAAACAACGGTGCTCGTTGGACCTTCCGGCGCGGGCAAGACGACGTTGTTCAAGATATTGTGCGGCCTCCTGCAACCGACGTCGGGCAGGATGTTGATCGACGGCATTCCGATCCAGGAATTCGGTGCTCGCAATTATCGCATGCATCTGGGCGCTGTCAGCCAGGAGGACACGCTGTTTGCTGGGTCTCTGGCAGAGAATATCGCTTTCTTCGACCCGGACTATGACATGGACCGCGTCATCGATTGCTGTCGTCGCGCCGCCATCCATGACGACATCATGCGCATGTCGATGAAGTATGAAACCTCCGTGGGCGATATGGGATCGAACCTCTCCGGCGGCCAGAAGCAGCGCGTCCTGCTCGCGCGCGCGCTCTATCGCAATCCCGGCGTGCTGATGCTCGATGAAGGCACGGCTCATCTCGACGTGACCACAGAGAGCCGTGTGGTCGAAGCCATCAAACAGCTTGGCGGCACGCGTATTCTCGTAGCGCACCGTCCTGAAACGATCAGAATGGCCGACATCATCTACCAGATTGTCGATGGTCAGGCGATCCGAGTCGCCCCTCAGGCGCCGGATGAGAGAAGTTCCATCGTGGCGACATCATCAGATCATGAAGTCCAGGAGGACACGGCAGTCTTATCAAGCGGCAAGCAAGAACTCTTCATCCAACAAAGGAGATAGATTATGCGGCATTTTAGTGGTGAATTTGAAGGAATCCGTCCCCTGATGGCGGATGAACTGGACTTGATAGCGGGTGGCGAAGGCGAGGATACCGACGACGTTCCAGCCGATGCCGCTCTTGATCCTTGCCAGATCAATTTCCTGAGGAACCAGCTTCAAGCTAAGGGGATGCCTAATGATTTCCTGGGGCAGGTTACCTTCAAATCAGGGCTTGATGGCGCAGAGAATATATACACTGCGGTAGCTTGGCTACAATCCGGCACTGCCGCTGTTACACAAGGCAACACAATTTATGTGAAACCGGAACTGTTCAACGATTTTGTTACATTCCAGAACAAGGCGGCCTACGAAGAAGTATTTCATGCAGCTCAATTCAGGCAGTATGGTGATGATTTCTATTCTCTGTATGGAATATCATCGGTGTATGGCGGATTCTTCGGGGCAGGAATGTATGATGGAAATCAATTTGAGATAAATGCCAAGTCTTTCGCAAATCAAATGCAGGGCAGCAATATGTCCTGTGGAGGATAAGGTAATATCGCCATGAAACAGATAAACTGGGGGGTTGTAGCTTCAATCCCAATTTTATTGATCGGATTGTTTACGGCGTTCGTGATATTTGTAGGATCAGTGATGGGAGGAGGTGGTTGCGAAGGGCGACCCTCTCCTTGCAACCCGGACTTTGGCCATATGTGGACGATGTTAGCGGCCATTCTGATTTTAAGCGGTCTATTTACCGTCATCTCCTACAAAACTGTTAACAACTTCGTAAAAAAACGTCGCGCACGTAATCCGCCGAAGAAAAACCATTGAATACCCGTTATATAGGAGGCTATCATGCGACACTTCAGTGGTGAATTTTCCGAACTCCGCCTTCTCATGGAAGACGAGCTTGATCTCATCGCAGGCGGCGAAGGTGAGGACACGGATGATGTTCCTCCGCCTGTTGAGGGCGACGACATCATTGTCAACGGCCAGCGGTTACCGAATAACTTTTATTACACCCCTCCGATCGTGACTGGCGGCGGCGGGTTTGGTGCCGGAGGTGGAGGCAACGGCCCCGAGGATGACTATCCTGACACCCCCGACACTCCTTGCGTCGAAACGACATTCTCAGCATCAAACATCTCTGTCGATCGCGTGAACAATGCGGCACAGGCGGCGGCAGACGCGATCGACGCCACCGGAAATGCCTGGAAATGGGAGTATGGAGCGTTCATTTACGAGTATGGCGGACACGTCTTGTTCACACCGCCGTTTACAAGCCAGAACGGTAGCGAGGTGGCGTTCAACACGGCAACGCTTCCTCCCGGTGCTCACGTGCTCGCGATAATCCATAATCAGCCATATGGCACCGGCGGTGCTGACCAACGCCTCCCTTCGGCACATGATTGGGACACTTATGATGCCTTGGCGGGCAAAACGATCGGTGGAAAGACTTTCGACAGCAACATGTTGAGCTACATCTCCACCGACCAGGACAATAAGGTCAGGCCGTACGACAATACCGATAAGAACCAGAACAGCCCTTCTTGCGGCTTCTAGGTCGGTTTGAGGATCTGACACATGATAACTCTCATCAGCGCGCTGCTGGCTCTTTCTAGCCAGAGCGTGGTTCCTGGGAAAGGCAGCAGCGGAGGCGATATCACCGTTTCGACCGGCCCGGATATGAGGGCTGCCTATAGCTCAAACTTTGTGGCGAGATGCGGTAGCCTTGAACTTCAAATAGCCAGTGAAGGAGCGGGTGGCACCGGCCGTGATTTGCCGGTGACTAAGTTAAGCCTAAATGGAAGGGCTCTACCGGTCCAAAGTACGGCACTGTCTGAAGTGCTGCAGCGCGGTGACGGAATCCGGAAGTTAGTCGCCTTTTGTGGAGTAGAGCGTGAGGAACTTAGGGTTCGCATTTATTCCGTCAGAAGGCCGAGTGACAGGATTATATATTCTGTTGGAAGCTTTACGGTTAAAGCGGGAGGCGGAACTACCTTCCACGGAGAAGAGCGGGTTTCCCCGGAAGATTTCTGGTTTGGTTAGCTAGAAGCGCCGGATCTCTCGTTCTGGCCGGTGGCAGAACTGGGACAGCGTCAACGGCATAAGGTTGATGATAAATGCTTATATGGGGCGTCAAAAACGCGCCCCATATAAGCCGTACGGGCACCTGATGAACCAGGCGACATTAGACTCTCGCTTTTTCCAAGTGCCGCTGCCTGTCGAAAGACATATAAATCCTGACAGGCCCGCATGATGCGGCATCGGTTCAGAAGAGCATATTGGCAGCGCGACAGACCTCCTGAATACCCCGCAGTTCATCGTGGAGCGAAGTGTCCCCACGTCGTGAGCGCAATGTGAATCCTTGTGACGGGTCGCGCTTGTAGATGACCTGGACCTCATTCGAACTGACCATTTCAATTATTAGATCGCGACTAAAATCCGCGATCTGCGCGCGGAAGCCGGCGGTGGAAATGGCGGTCTTGAAGGCAACACTGCAACCCGCTGCATCAACATCGACTACGGGCCTTGGCTCTCGGTTCCTCTCGCCCATACCAATAATTGCAATGTCACCGGCATGCGCTCTCCGGGCGAGATCTGCTATATGGTCCTTCTGCATCGGGGCCGCCGAAATCGAACGGTCGCCATGAGCCCTCCCAGCCAGGAAAAGAGCAGCAAGGCTGGCAATCAGCATAGCGCACCAATTCGTTGGAATGAGAGTCATTGCCTGTCAGTTGCTTCCACTTGAATCCTGTCGAGTAACGCTTGGGCGCGTTGGACATTGGCGCCGTGAGGATTGGCGGCGATCGGCATGATAGCGGCCGTCGCCTCCGCATATCGACGGCGGGCCACCAGAGCCGTTGCCGCTCCGATAGCTATGTCACCAACCAGCGGCGCAAGCCTGTGCGCGACCAGGAGTTGTCCGACGACCTTATCCGTCCGCCCCGCGCTCGTGTCCGGCGCGGTGAGCGCAAGCCGGTAAAGTGCGGTGTAATAACCGGGGTCCGCTTCGACGGCCTTTGCGAACCAGCCATGTGCGGCCGCATAAAGTTCCGGGCGTCGGGCTTCATCACGACGTCCGGTGAAGAAGTCCGCAATCCCGCGATAATAGAGCAGTTCCGCATCGCTGGGCATCTGCGCAATCAACTTGTCGATCATAGCGACACCGGCGGCTCGATCCCCTGAGCCTATCTCCACTCGCGCCCGCACCCGCTGGGCATAGGGATCGTCGGGATAACGCGCGGCAACCGTGCGGATCGCTGCTAGCGTCTCCGCCTCGAGGGCAGGGTCGGCCATGCCAAGATTGAGCGCGAGTTGGTGCAACAGAAGATCGTCAGCCGATGCCGGCAGTGCGCTGACCGTGATCGCGGGGGACGGCCCCTGATGGCGGCCCATCGATCCAAAACCGAGGCCGCCGTCCCTGTAGCGCTTGAGATCGATTTCGAATGCGGCGTGATCCTTGCCAAAGGCGCTCCGGAACGCCGCCGGCTCGGCGATGCCGCGATGCAGATCGGCTAGATAGCGGATCAGAGCCTCGCGCCGCTCGAGTGCGGCAAAGAGATAATGCACGATCAGCCAGCTTTCCGCATAAAACTGCGGAAGCTGCGCAGCGGACAACCCCCTGCGACCCGAAGCGAAGATGCGCTCGACCGGCAGCCACGTTCCATTCAGCAGAGATGCCGCCCTACCCGGGTTGGGACGGCCAATCTCGATCCGATCAGCCAGAAAGCGAGCGGTCATCACATATTCGGCAAAGCCTTCACTGTACCATGCCGGATAGGCCGCCGGGTAATAGCGGGTCATGAAATGATGGGTATATTCATGCAGAAGCACTTCTTCGCCGCCTAGGCCGGGGCGATCACCCCGGACCGCCAGCGCCGCCGTGCCCCCCACCCGCGCCATATAGACACCCCGAGCGCCATCGGGGAGGCGAGCGACCTGACGCAGCTTTCCGGCGGAACTGACCATATAGACCTTCAAACGAGCAGGCGATGGTGGCGCGCTGGTGCCCGTCAGTGACCGAAGCAACTGATCATAGTTTTCTAGCAGCGTTGCGGATTCGCGCAGATCGGCTTCATTGCCGTCGCTGGTTACGATGAAATTGTCCGATCGGGCTTCCATCCAGCGGGCATGGGCAACGGATGGGGTCATAGCCCCGAGTGCAAGACAGAACAGGCCAAATCGACGGATCATCGCCTTGATCACGGCGCTCATGCCAAAGGCGCCTTCGCCGTCCAGCAACCCGCCATGTCGGATTGCAGGCGCTCGGCCCAAGCCGCGAGCGGGGTTCCAACGTTTGCGGTAATTCGCAGCGTAGCGATGGGGCCTCCAGGATAAACACCGGGCGCCTCAAGAGTGTATAGCGTGCCGTCCAGGGGCGGAGGCGAGCTTTCGACAAAACCAGGCGGCGCAACATGCGTCGATCCAGCATGCCGCATGGCGCTGATTGCTGGGCGCATGACTGCACAGGTACGGCTGTCAGCCCAGCGAACGGTTAGGCCGCCACCTCGGCTCCCTCGCACCTCGCGGCGCATCCAATAGTCGAGTTGCTTCTTGTCGCGATCATACCGCAACGTACCGATGGCTATTTCCGTGCGGGTTTCCGCGAAGGACGGTTCAATCCGTAGCGTCGCCCAACTGCTGGACGGCATGTTCGCATGCGGAGATGGCTCCCCTATCACGGGCAACGACGCCTGCGCAAAAAGGAAAAACGCTATCATCAACCTGCCCCTGCTCCCTCATCAACAAGCGCATCACAACGGCAAGAAGGCTCTGAGTAGGGGCGATGAAACTGGTAACAGCGGGGACGCAAAGCTGATGCATACATGGTGCGGAACACACCGGTTCGCTCAACCGCCGCATTCAGCCAAGAGCGGTCTCACAAAGCACCGAATTGAGGACAGCCAAGTCTTGTTCTTCCCTGCCTACATGGCCTCAACCGCATGGGCTTCGAAGGCGACGCCCAGTCGTTTGCGTACTGCACCGAAAATTGCGGCGAGATTATCCATGCTCGGATTGCCCTTCTCCGACAGCATCCGGTGCAGACTCTTACTCGGGCGGTTGGTCTCGGTCGCCAGTTCCTCGAAGCCGACCGACGCATTGACCAGATCGCGCAGGATCAACCGCGCAATGTGCGGCTCGCCATTGAGGAACGCGGTTGCGGCCTCATCCAGCATGGCCTTGGCGAAGGCGGGATCGCGCGCGGCGCGCTCCTTCACAGTTTCCTTGAAATCGCGGGTCAGTACCATCTCGTCACTTCCTATCTTTCCTGGCCGCCGCCTTGCGGGCCTTATATTCGCTCAGCAGCACTCCGGCCCGTTCGATGTCGGATTGCTGCCGCTTCTTCGTCCCACCCACGAACAGGATAATGAGGTCATCCCCATCCTGGGCGAGATAGAGGCGGTAGCCCGGTCCCCAATCGATCCTGCATTCCCCGAGCCCGCCACCGATCCATTTGACGTTCGACAGATTGCCCAATTCCATCCGAACGATGGCAGTCGCCACCTTGGCCGAAGCCTGGGAATCGAGATCATCGAACCATGATCGGAACTGGCTTGAGCCGTCCTCGCGAATATACTCCTGAACGATCAACTCATCGCCTTTCAAGTAACATATACGTTACCAAATGTCCAGTAGGGAGATCAGGCGACCAGCCGCAGCCGATCAAGCTTGGCCGCGCCCTCAGCGAGCAGCCGAGCGATCTCGTCCGATGTGCACCGGACGGCGAGCTTCAAGGCTTCGTCGATATGGATGTAGTCCTGCGTCACATTCTGCGACGCATGGCCCAGCATTGCCCGGATCGTCAGTTCCGAGAAACCGAGTTCGCCGGCGATGCTACCAAAGGTATGCCGCAAGGTATGAGGCGTGACACCGGCGAGGCCGGCGAGCTGGCAGACCCGCTTGAGGCAGGCGCTGACCGCCGTGTACGGACCATCTGCCGCCGTCGATGGAAACACGTGGGGATTGCCCGCGATCTCCGCTTGCGCGACAACGACCTTGATCGCTTCCGGCCCGATCGCGCGAATCTGCGCATCGCCCTTGGTATCCGGGAAGGCGACGAAGCCGCCCATCGGATTGACCCAGGTCCGCTGCATCGCCTGCGCTTCTTCGCGGCGGTAGCCAGTGAGGAGAAGCGTGCGGATCACCGCGAGCGCAGTAGGATTTTCACCGTTGTGCTCGGCATAGGCCATCGCCTTGCCCAGCGCTTCGATCTCGGTAACGCTGAGGCGCCGCGTTCTCTTCTTCCCCGCCAGCTTCTTCGCCCCCTTGGTCGGATGTTCGGCGAGAAGTCCTTTGTGCTTGGCATGTCCGAGAATCGCCTGGAGCGTTCCCACGCAGCGTGCGGCTACACCGGGGCCACCGGTGGCCTTGCCACCACGGCCACCTGTCCGCGCCTTCTCGGTCTTTCCGTTCATAACATCGGTCTGCATCGCCTCGACATCGGCAATCGTCAGATGCCGTGCAATCCGCTTGCCAAGCAGCGGCTTGATGTGCGTTCTGATCCGGCTCTCGTCCATGTCGAGCGATGGCCCTTTGATCGGCCGGTTCTTGCGACCAAGGATTCGGCCAGCCCGTGCTTCGGTCAGATACCAGTCGCAAAGTTCGGCGACATTCATCTCATTGCGGGCGCGGCGCGCTTCTTCCGCTGGATCTTCACCAGCGGCAACCGCTCCGAGTTTGATCTTGGCCAGATCGCGCGCCTGCTCGACCGTGAGGACACCGAAGCGCCCAATCTTGATGCGGCGCAGGCGCCCCTCTGTGTTCGCATATTGGATCACGAAGGTCTTCGCGCCCGTGGAGCCGACCCGGACTCCAAAGCCCTTGATCTCGGTGTCCCAGATGAAGTCCTGGCCCGCCTTCGGGGGGACGAGTGCATCAATCGTCCGCTTGTTCAGCTTGGCTTGCGCCATCGGAAGCTCTCCAATTTATTACGCGGGCTTCGGCCGACCCAAAAGTAATAAGGACGTAATAGAAATGAGCCGTTTCGCAGCGAATTGGAGGATAGTGCGTCGCAGAATGAATCAATATCTAATTAAAATATCGTAGAAAATCGTATAATCGAAAACTGTGGAGTAGGCGGATATCGAAGTTGCCAAGGTTGGGGTCGAGGGTTCGAATCCCTTCGCCCGCTCCAGTTTTCCCGGAATGGACACTAAGTCTCCCTGTGGCGACGGACGCATGTTCGCCCTGAGGCGGACATCCCCCAGTTACCAGATCTGGATCGTCGGTTCGAAACTGCCGGCCTTGCTGCTGTGCCAGGCGCGCAGGGTGATCGCCGCCGGAACAAGGCTACGCCCCCTATAGGCCGGCGTCACTTCCATCTTGTCCACGCTGCCCTCGCTTATCAGCCGGACGAGAGTCCCGATCACCAGCTCCCGCGCCGCCGCCGCTTCGGGCGTGATATAGATCATATTCTCCCGGACTGTCCGCCCGCCGACCTCGGCGGGAAAGAGCAGCACCCGGACAAGCCGCCCTTGCGCCGCCAGCGCCTTCGCCGCGCCGGCGGTCTCGATGGAGGAAAAGTCCGGCTTCACCGTCTCCTCGCTGGCCCCCTTTCGGGGCGCAGCGTCAACCGGAGCGCTGGCCAGGAGCAGGAGCGCCCCGGCCAGAGTCGCCGTCAATCCATGCCCGGTCAAAGGCGGCCGCACTCAATCATGCTCCCGCCCACCGGCGCCCATGTAGAGCTCGCTGCCGGTCTGCCGGAAGATTTCGCTCATCTCGGCCATGCCCTTTTCGGCATCCTCCGCCGCGATGAAGCTGTCCGCAGGCTGGTTCTGCTTGGCGGCGAAATCGCGCACTTCCTGGGTGATCTTCATCGAGCAGAATTTGGGGCCGCACATGGAGCAGAAATGCGCGCTCTTGGCGCCCTCCGCGGGCAGCGTCTGGTCGTGATATTTCTCCGCCGTGTCGGGGTCGAGCGACAGGTTGAACTGGTCGCGCCAGCGGAATTCGAAGCGGGCGCGGCTCAGCGCATCGTCGCGGACCTTGGCGGCGGGATGGCCCTTGGCCAGGTCGGCGGCGTGGGCGGCCAGCTTGTACGTCACCACGCCGACCTTCACGTCGTCGCGGTCGGGCAGGCCCAGATGCTCCTTGGGCGTGACGTAGCAGAGCATCGCCGTGCCGTACCAGCCGATCATCGCCGCGCCGATGCCGCTGGTGATATGGTCATAGCCCGGCGCGATGTCGGTGGTGAGCGGCCCAAGCGTGTAGAAGGGCGCTTCGCCGCAGGCCTCCAACTGCTTGTCCATATTCTGCTTGATCTTGTGCATGGGCACATGGCCCGGGCCTTCGATCATCACCTGCACATCCTGTTCCCAGGCGCGCTTCGTCAGTTCGCCCAGCGTGTAGAGTTCGGCGAACTGCGCCTCGTCATTGGCATCGGCGATGGAGCCGGGGCGCAGGCCGTCGCCCAGCGAATAGGCGATGTCATAGGCCTTCATGATCTCGGTGATCTCGTCGAAATGTTCGTAGAGGAACGATTCCTTATGATGGGCGAGGCACCATTTCGCCATGATCGACCCGCCGCGACTGACGATGCCGGTGACGCGCTTCGCCGTCATCGGGATATAGGGCAGGCGCACGCCCGCATGGATGGTGAAATAGTCGACGCCCTGTTCGGCCTGCTCGATCAGCGTGTCGCGGAAGATGTCCCAGGTCAGTTCCTCGGCAATGCCGCCGACTTTCTCCAGCGCCTGATAGATGGGCACGGTGCCGATGGGCACGGGCGAGTTGCGCATGATCCATTCGCGGGTGTCGTGGATGTTGCGGCCGGTCGACAGGTCCATCACCGTGTCGGCGCCCCAGCGGATCGACCAGACCAGCTTGTCGACTTCGCTCGCCACGTCGGAGGCGACGGCCGAATTGCCGATATTGGCGTTGATCTTCACCAGGAAGTTGCGGCCGATGGCCATCGGCTCCGATTCCGGGTGGTTGATGTTGCTGGGGATGATGGCGCGGCCGCGGGCGACCTCCTCCCGGACGAATTCGGGCGTCACATAGTCGGGGATGGATGCGCCCCAGTCGTGGCCGTCCCGGACATATTCGGCCAGGCGGGCGCGGCCCAGATTCTCGCGCTCCGCGACATATTCCATCTCCGGCGTGATGATGCCGCGGCGGGCATAGTGCATCTGGCTGACATTGGCCCCCGCCTTGGCGCGCAGGGGACGCTTGACGGTGTTCGGGAAGGCCTGGACGCCGCCGCTGCGGTCCGGCCCCTTCAGACCATTATCCTCAGGCTGGATGGCGCGGGCGTCATATTCCTCGACATCGCCGCGACCGATGATCCAGTCCCGGCGCAGCGCGGGCAGGCCGGCCATGATGTCGATGCGGGCGTTGGGGTCGGTATAGGGACCGGACGTGTCGTAAACGCGGACCGGCGCTTCGCCGCTGCCGGGTTCCAGGTCGATTTCCCGCATGGCGACCTTGAGCGGGCCGACATGGATCTTGCGCGAACCACGGATGGGGCCGGTGGTGACGCGCATCTCTGTTCGTGCTGGTATGTCTGCCATTTGGGTTCCTTTCAGGCGATGACGGTGGCGCGGCCCGTGAGGCCGGCGAGGAAGAGGAGGATGCCGAGGACGATGCTGACCATCGCCCAGGCGCGGGTGAAGTTGAGCGACCAGCGGCCGATCTTGATGAGGGGGCCGGGAACGGCGAGCAGCAGCGCGCCTTCGACCAGCGCGGCATAGCCGATGGCAGAGACGATGATCGACAGCGGATCGCGCCAGATGCTGTGGATCAGCACCAGCGCCGCGCCGACCGCGAAGACCGGAAAGCCCAGCGCCATCACCAGGCCCGGCGAGCGTTCCAGATCGTCCATCATCTGCCGCCAGCGCCGGGGCGCGGTGAGGCCGCCCATGCCGACGACGATCATGTAGAGGCCGATGGCTTCGGCCAGGCGCAGGGTCAGAACGGAAATCGTGTCCATGTCGTGCCGTCCTCCTTTCGCGCTCTGGGGCGGAGGACGGGCGCGGGCTGCCGGATGCGGATGGCCCTTCCCTCCCTACGCCGGTCTTATCCGGATCAGGTTCAGCGGGTCGCGGCCACGTCAGCCGCCTCTCAACCGTCTGTGGACGGTCCCCCGGGGATGTCCCGCATGTAGCCGATGCCGGGCGCGAGCGAAAGCCCCGTTGTGGCGCTGGACAGCAGACGGGCTTTTCCGCTTTAACGGCCCGCGATGAAGCATCCCGATCTGTCGACGAAGGAAGGGCGCAAGGCGCACCGGCATGAGATGCGCATGGTGGCGGTCAGGCCACGCCGTTGGGGATTATGGCTGCTGACGGCGGGGTTCCTGCTGGTGCTGGCGCCCTCCGCGTTGAACCTGCACAGCCTGTTCGGGCTTTGGCCGCCGATGCTGGGGGCGCTGTGCGTGATCCTGGGCGTGCCGCTGCTGGTGGCGAGCGTTGTGCTGAAGCGGCGCTATCTGCGGCAGAGGATGGCTGGGCAGGCGATGGTGGGGCGGATCAAGGGGTGAGATTTTGGCCGTTTTCCGCCGAAGTTCACACCATATGCGCGCGCGCGTGCCCGCGCGCGCGTGAGCATGGGCGCCATGCGTCCGGACGTTTCAAAGAGAGATGCTGCCTATGCCGGCCGGAGCGGAATAGGACAGGCCAAATCCGCCTGCGTTGGAAAAATAGGACGTTTTTTCAGGGGACTGTCGCCTTTGGGTTACGCATGATCCGGGTCTGCGATGAGGGGAGGAGAAGGCGGTTCCGGTCGGGGCGGGAAGAAGGTCGGCCGTCCGCCCATCGCCCCGTTCAGATCATCCGCCGCAGCACGCCATCCTTCAGGATGAAATGATGCCGCATCGCCGCCAGCCCGTGCAGGACCAGCAGCGCCGCCCAGGCGAAACCCAATATCTCATGCGCTTCGCCTGAAATTCCGACGATCGCGTCGCCCTTCGAAACGGCGAATTTCGGCACATCGAACAGGAAGAACCAGCTCAAGGGCCGGTCCCCGGCGGAGGTCATGATCCATCCGGTCAGCGGCAGGACGAGCATGAAGGCGTAGAAGGCGAAATGCGTGGCATGGGCCGCGCCCCTTTCCCAGGCCGGCATTCCGGCGGGCAGCGCCGGCGCCCTGCGGGTGAAGCGCCACAATATGCGCGCGACCGCCAATGCCAGGACGGTGAGCCCGATCGATTTATGGACGGGCATCACCTTCCAATCCCGGGGCAAGGCATCGTGCGCGAAGCCCAGGAACAGGTTGAAGAGGATGAGGATCGCCATGATCCAGTGCAGCGCGCGAGCGACCTTACCGTAGCGATCCATCCCTTACTCCTGCCTGATCGTTACCCCTGACGATTGGCGACCAGATTATCCACCACCGACGGGTCGGCAAGTGTACTAATGTCCCCCAGCGCCTGTGCCGACACCTCGCCCTCCGCGATCTTGCGCAGGATGCGGCGCATGATCTTGCCGGAGCGCGTCTTGGGCAGGCCCGGCGCGAACTGGATGACGTCGGGCGTCGCGATCGGCCCGATTTCGCCGCGCACCCATTTGACCAGCGCCTGGCGCAGTTCGTCGCTCGCTTCCTCGCCGCTGTTCAGCGTCACATAGGCGTAGATGCCCTGCCCCTTGATGTCGTGCGGGAAGCCCACCACCGCCGCCTCCGCCACCGCCTCATGCAGCACCAGCGCGCTTTCGACCTCCGCCGTGCCCATGCGGTGGCCCGACACGTTGATGACGTCGTCGACGCGGCCGGTGATCCAATAATAGCCGTCCTCGTCCCGCCGCGCCCCGTCGCCGGTGGTGTATTTGCCGGGAAAGGTGGTGAAATAGGTCTGGAAGAAGCGCTCATGATCGCCCCAGACGGTGCGCATCTGCCCCGGCCAGCTTTGCGCGATGACCAGATTGCCCTCCGCCGCGCCGTCCAGCACCTTGCCCTCCGCATCCACGATCTGCGGCACGACGCCGGGCATGGGCAGGGTGGCGGAGCCGGGCTTGAGGTCGGTCGCCCCCGGCATCGGCGCGATCATCGCCGCGCCCGTCTCCGTCTGCCACCAGGTGTCGATGATCGGGCAGCGATCCTCGCCCACGACATGATGATACCAGCGCCACGCCTCCGGATTGATCGGTTCGCCCACCGTGCCCAGCAGGCGCAGCGAGGCGCGGCTGGTCCGGGTCACGAAATCGTCCCCTTCCTTCATCAGCGCGCGCAGCGCCGTGGGCGCGGTGAAGATGGTCTGCACCTGGTGCCGTTCCACCACTTCCCAGATGCGGCTGGGCGTCGGATGGTTGGGCACGCCCTCATATATCAGCGTCGTCGCGCCGTTCGCCAGCGGGCCGTAGACGATATAGCTGTGCCCCGTGACCCAGCCTATGTCCGCCGCGCACCAGTAGATGTCGCCCGGCCGATAGTCGAAGCACAGTTCATGCGTCAGGCTGGCCCAGAGCAGATAGCCGCCGGTCGTGTGCAGCACGCCCTTGGGCTTGCCCGTCGAGCCAGACGTGTAGAGGATGAACAAAGGGTCTTCCGCGTTCATCGGCTCGGCCGGGCAGTCGGCGGATACCCTGGCCGCTTCTTCATGCAGCCACAGGTCGCGGCCTTCCTCCATGGCGATGGCGCCGCCGGTCGCCTGGACGACGACGACCTTGCGGACGCTGGTGCACAGCTTGAGCGCCGCGTCGACATTGGCCTTGAGCGGCACCTTCCTGCCGGCGCGGCAGCCCTCGTCGGCGGTGATGACCAGCGTCGAATCGCAATCGGCGATGCGCCCGGCCAGCGCCTCGGGCGAGAAACCGCCGAACACGACGCTGTGGATCGCGCCGATGCGGGCGCAGGCGAGCAGGGCGAAGGCGGCCTCCGGTATCATCGGCATATAGACGGTAATGCGGTCGCCCTTCTTCGCGCCCGCGGCCTTCAGCACATTGGCGAAGCGGCAGACCTGCTCATGCACCTCCGCATAGGTGAAGCGGCGCGGCTGCGCGTCCGGCGAATCCGGTTCCCAGATGATCGCGGTCTGGTCGCCCCTGGTGGCCAAATGCCGGTCGATGCAGTTGGCGCTGACGTTCAGCACGCCGTCGGCAAACCATTTCACACCGAAATCGGCCTCGTCGAAGCTGCTCTCATTGGTCTTCGCGGGAAAGTTCACCCAGTCGAGCCGCCCCGCCTGCTCCAGCCAATAGGCGTGGGCATCCTCGACCGACCGCGCATAATCCGCCGCGCGCCGATCCCGGTCGAACAGCGCGGAGGCCGCCCATTCGGCAGGAACCGGGAAAAAATCGTCAGACATGGCGCGCATCCTTTCCTTTGCGAAACCCTCGCTTGCGCAACTCCCTAGAACATCGCGCGGAAAAGTGGGAATTGGTTTTCCGCTTGAAACGACGCGACGCCAAAAAGGCGGAGCGCCACTTCCTGCCCCTTCGACATGCTCAGGACAGGCTTGATCCGGGGTTCCGCTGCCTTTTGGGCGCTGGGTTACAAGAAAAGCGGGACCCCGGGTCAAGCCCGGGGTGACGAATAGGGGCCGGGGTGATGAATAGGGGCCGGGCTGCGAATAGGGGCCGGGTTGCGAATAGGGAAACGTCCGCCGATGCCCAGATCGCTCAGTCCGCCCCGTCTGGAATTTGTCCACGCACCCCAGCCAGGGCGCGATCGCAGGAGGATGGGATCTCGCTTCCCGCGCCGCGGTTTCGGCCGTGGCCGGCCGGGTTTTGAGCGGCATCCGCCATTTGCCGCTTTTCGCAAGGGCCTGCCCGGCCTAACAGGAGGGGAATATGTGGCAACTTTTCCAATTTCCGCTCTGCCCCTTTTCCCGCAAGGTCCGCCTGCTGCTCGGCGAGAAGGGCGTGGGTTACGACCTTGTGCGCGAATCGCCCTGGGAGGGGCGTGACGAGTTCCTCGACCTCAATCCGGCCGGCACGACGCCGGTGATGGTCGATCAGGAAAAGGGCGTCACCCTGATCGACAGCCAGGCGATCTGCGAATATTTCGAGGAGACGGTGGAGAAATTCCCGCTGATCTCCGGCACGGCGGCCGGCCGGGCGGAGGTGCGGCGGCTGACCGCCTTTTTCGACCAGAATTTCTACGGCGATGTCGTCGGCCCGCTGCTGCACGAGCGGATGAAGAAGCGCCTGATCGAGCGCGCGCCGCCCGATGCCCGCGTGCTGCGCGAGGCGATGAAGCGGGCCAACGTCCATATGGACTATATGGACTATCTGCTCGACCATCGCGCCTGGATGGCGGGGGGAACGCTGAGCCTGGCCGACATCGCGGCGGCGGCCCATCTTTCCGTGGCCGATTATCTGGGCGGCATCGACTGGGCCGGGCATGAGACGGTGAAGCGCTGGTATGCCGGCTTCAAGTCGCGTCCGTCCTTCCGGCCCCTGCTGTCGGAGCGGATGGAGGTGATCACCCCGCCGCCCCATTATGAAAAGCCGGATTTTTGAGGCAGGCATTCCCCTCCCGCCCGCGGGAGGGGGAGAGGGCGGTCAGTCCAGTTCGGCGGCCAGGTAGACCCGGTTGCGGCCATGCTCCTTGGCCAGGTAGAGCGCCCGGTCCGCCGCTTTGAGCGCGGCGCGGGGGTCTTCATAGGCCAGCACATTGGCAACCCCGGCGGAAAAGCTGACCCTTTCCATCCGCTCGCCATTGGAACGGTTGACCAGGCTGCGGGTGGACAGATCCTGCCGCACGCCGTCCACCGCCTCGCAGGCTTCGGCCGCCGTCTTGCCGCGGAACAGCATGACGAATTCCTCGCCGCCATGGCGCGCCACATGGCATTGGTCGTTGCTCGCCTTCGACAACAGTCCCGCCACGAATTTCAGCACCCGGTCGCCGGTGTCGTGGCCATGGGTGTCGTTGATCAGCTTGAAATGGTCGATGTCGCAAAAGGCGACGGCCAGCGGCTGCCCCTCCTTCTGCGCCTGGGCCAGTTCCTCGCGCAGCGTGCCTTCGAAGGCGCGGCGATTGGGCAGGCCGGTCAGATGGTCGTGCTCGGCGGCGCGGCGCGCGCTTTCCAGATTGGATTTCAGGAGCTGCGTCTGCTTCTGATTGTCGCGAAGCTGTGTTTCGACCTGCCGGGTCTTTTCCACCATGGACCGGGTCAGCGCCACCAGGCGCGCCAGCACCGGCTGGCTGTCCGATCCGGCGGCCAGGCCCTTCACCTCTTCCTGCAACGCCGCGCCATAATCCTTGGCGGAATTGCGCGATTCGGTCATCAGGCCGGTGAATTGCGACAGATTTTCCTCGACCTTGTCGAGCATGGAGGCAAGCGCTTCGGGCGTGACTTCGTCGTTGCGCTGTTCGGCGGCGACATTTTCGACCCAGCCGTTGGTGATCTTGCCGCGTTCGGTCAGCACCGCCTTCACGGCCTTTTCCACGCCGATATGCGATCCGGTCAGATAATCATGGGCCACGCCGAAATTGAGCGGCGTCAGGTCCAGGTCATGGGCGAACAGGAAGTCGCCTATATCCTCGTACAGCTTGCGGCGCCGGATGATTTCCCGGCTGGAAGCGCTGCCGTGCCGGGCGCGCTGCGGCTGCTCCGGCAGGTCCATGGCTTCGTCGTCGGCCTTGCCGGACAGGCCGCGGGCCCAGCGGGCCAGGCGGTCGGTCAGACCATGTTGCGCGTTTGCGGAAGATGATGCCCCAGTCATGTCCGCTAGAACGACCGGGAATAAACAAGGTTAAGGACGCCCCAAGCGAAAAGCGCCAAGACCTTGATCGACCATGATTATATGTCCGCGCCGATCAGCCAGTCGCGGAAAATCCGCACCGCCCGGGTTTGCAGCGCGCGCGGGCGGCAGACGAAGAAATAGCGATAGGGACTTTCGACCCGATGTTCGGGAAACAGCCGGACCAGCCGCGAATCCTGCGCTTCATTATAATGGCTGGCGTGCATGACGGCGATGCCCAGGCCCTGGGCCGCCGCCTCCAGCATCAACTGGCCGGAATCATAATTGTCGATCGCCAGCGGTTGCAGGTCGGGCAGGTGCACCGTGTCCTTCCACGCATCGAAGGCGAGCGCCATGTCGCGATGCAGCAGCACCGTGTGGTTGGCCAGCTCCTGCGGGGCGGTCAGCGCGTTCGGCGCCTCCAGCAATGCCTTGCGCCCGATCAGATAGACCTCGTCATGGTCCAGTTCATGGGCGTAGAGCGCGGGATCGATGTCCTTCGCCAGCACGATCGCCGCGTCCAGCCCTTCGCCCAGGCGGGCCACGGCATAGGGGGTGGTCTCTATGTCGATGTGAAGCTGCGGATGCCGCTGGCGCAGCGCGCCCAGGTGCGGAAACAGCCGCTGCGTCGCGAACAGCGGCATGACCGCCAGCCTGAGGCGCAACTGGTTGCCGCCGCTCTGGATATTCTCCAGCGCCTGGCTCAGCGAATCGAGCGCCGGGGCGATGTCGTCCAGCAGCCGCTGCCCGTCCGCGTTGATCTCCAGCGCCTGATGCTTGCGGTCGAACAGCGGGCGGCCGATGAACCGCTCCAGCGCCTGCACCCGCCGGCTGAGCGCGGGCGTCGAGAGCGCGAGTTCCTCCGCCGCCGCCTTGACCGATCCAAGGCGGGCGACCTGAACGAAGGCCTCCAGGGCCGTAAGGGGCGGCAATCTACGCATAAACCGTCATGTTCATCCGGCCGGTCCGCTGCGACGCGTCATTGCTTCTTTTCGAACGGCGCGCAAACCGGCTCCAAGCATCCTTCTTCCACTGAGCAGCAAAACAGGGTGGTTGGCAAGATGCAAAAATTGCAACTCCTCTATTCTTTTCGCACTTGCGAAAATACATCCCGCAGTGCACATAGAAAAGGCCTTTCAGGCATCCTCTCCTAGAAACTTTCAGGGCTGGCCTTCGGACCAGCCCTTTTTTTATTCGTCCCGGGGTTGTCCATGGCCCCTTTCCGTCCGCCGCGACGTTCCCTATCTCGTTACGCAGCGAACGGAACGGGGAAGGCGAAGTGGCCGAAGAAGACACCGCAGGACGCAGGATACAGGTGGCCAACGCCCGGCCGGAGGATGCGGGGCGCGGCCTCGCCCGGCTGCCGCTGGCGGTAATGGCGGAACTCCACCTTGCCGAAGGGGATGTGGTGGAGATCGCGGGCAAGCGGTCCACCCCCGCGCGCGTGGTCCGGCCCTACAAGGAGGATGAGGGGCTGGACGTCCTTCGCCTCGACGGGCTTCAGCGGGCCAATGCGGGCGTCGGATCGGGCGACTTCGTGGTCATCCGGAAGGTCGATCCCCGCCCCGCCCAGCGCGTCGTCTTCGCGCCTGCACAAAACAATCTGCGGTTGCAGGGCAATCCGGAGGCATTGAAGCGGGTTTTCTTCCAGCGGCCGCTGGCGTCCGGCGATGTCGTCGCCACCGCCGGGCAGCAGCAGGTGCCCCCCGGCGACATGCCGCCCCAATTGCGCCAGATGCTCGCCGCGCCCGCCTATGCCCTGCAGGAAATCCGGCTGGTGGTGGTGTCGACCGTGCCGAAGGGCGTCGTCCATATCGACGCGGAGACCGAGGTCGAACTGCGCGCCGAATATGAGGAGCCCCGCGAATCCCGCCGGGCCGACGTCACCTATGACGATGTCGGCGGCATGGCCGAGGCCATCGACCAGTTGCGCGAGATGGTGGAACTGCCGCTGCGCTATCCCGAACTGTTCGAACGGCTGGGCGTCGATCCGCCCAAGGGCGTGTTGCTCCACGGCCCGCCCGGCACCGGCAAGACCCGTCTCGCCCGCGCCGTCGCCAATGAATCGGAAGCCGAATTCTTCCTGATCAACGGGCCGGAGATCATGGGTTCGGCCTATGGCGAATCGGAAAAGCAGCTTCGCGAGATTTTCGAGGCGGCGGCCAAGGCGGCCCCGTCGATCCTGTTCATCGACGAGATCGATTCCATCGCGCCCAAGCGCGGCAATGTGACCGGCGAGACGGAAAAGCGGCTGGTCGCGCAATTGCTGACGCTGATGGACGGGCTGGAGCCGCGCACCAATCTGGTCGTCATCGCCGCCACCAACCGGCCGGAAGCGATAGACGAGGCGCTGCGCCGTCCCGGCCGCTTCGACCGGGAGATCATCGTCGGCGTGCCCGACGAGCGCGGGCGGCGGGAGATATTGGGCATCCACACCCGCGGCATGCCGCTGGCCGACGGCGTCGACCTGGGCGAACTGGCGCGCATGACCTACGGCTTTGTCGGTGCGGACCTGGCTGCGTTGACCCGCGAGGCCGCGATCGAAACCGTGCGCCGCTTCATGCCCCGGCTCAACCTGGAGGAGGGAACGATCCCGCCCGACGTGCTGGAGGAACTGTCCGTAGCGCGCGACGACTTCATGGCCGCGATCAAGCGCGTCCAGCCCTCCGCCATGCGCGAGGTGATGGTGCAGGCGCCGAACATCGGCTGGGCCGATATCGGCGGTCTGGACGAAGCGCAGATGCGGTTGAAGGAAGGGGTGGAACTGCCGCTGAAAGACCCCGACGCCTTCCGCCGCATCGGCATCCGTCCGGCCAAGGGCTTCCTGCTCTACGGTCCGCCCGGCACCGGCAAGACGCTGCTGGCGAAGGCCGTGGCGCGGGAAGCGCAGGCCAATTTCATCGCCACCAAATCGTCCGACCTGCTCAGCAAATGGTATGGGGAGAGCGAACAGCAGATCGCCCGCCTCTTCGCCCGCGCCAGGCAGGTCGCTCCGACCGTCATCTTCATCGATGAACTGGACAGCCTCGTCCCGGCGCGGGGCGGGGGCCTGGGCGAACCGCAGGTGACGGAGCGGGTGGTGAACACCATATTGGCCGAGATGGACGGGCTGGAGGAATTGCAGTCCGTGGTCGTCATCGGCGCGACCAACCGGCCGACGCTGATCGATCCGGCGCTGTTGCGGCCGGGGCGGTTCGACGAGCTGATCTATGTCCCGGTTCCGGATCGGACGGGGCGCAGGCGGATATTGTCCATCCATACGGGCAAGATGCCGCTGGCCGACGATGTCGATCTGGACCTGCTGGCCGAGCGGACAGAGCGCTTCACCGGCGCCGACCTGGAGGATCTGGTCCGCCGCGCCGGCCTGGTCGCGCTGCGCCAGTCGCTGTCTGTCGACAAGGTCAGCCAGGCGCATTTCGAAGCCGCGCTGGAGGACACCCGCGCCTCCGTCACGCCGGAGATGGAGCGCGAATATGAGCAGATACAGGCGACGCTGAAGCAGAGCGTGATGCAGATCGATCCCATCGGCTTCGTGTCGCCGGGCATGCTGCGGGGGCGCGCCAGGGATTGACCCTGCGGTTCCCCCCGCACCACATGTTCCTGCGAAGGCAGGAACATGTGGCGCTTAACTCCTATCGATTTCAGCCCTCCCCCGCGAAGGCGCTTGCATGCCTGTGCGATTTTTGCGAGTCGACGGGCAAGGCAGACAGGCGAGAATGAATGGCCTCCATTCCTTTGAAGAAGAAAAATCGGGTTCTTCCCGGCAAGCGATCCTCCACCTTCCTGGGTCAATGGAGCATGTTCTTCCGGCAGTTCATCAAGCATCCGGGCATGATCGGATCGGTCATCCCGTCATCGCGGAAGCTGGTCGACAGCATGCTGGAGGGGGTGGATTGGCAGCGGACCCGGCTGTTCGTGGAATATGGGCCGGGCGTCGGCACCTTCACGCGGCCCATATTGGACAGGCTGCACCCTGACGCGACGCTGCTCGCCATCGACCTCAATCTCGATTTCGTCGCCTATCTGGAGGCGGAGATCGCCGATCCCCGGCTGCGCATCGTCCACGGCTCCGCCGCCGACGTCCGCCGCTTCATCAAGGAAGCGGGCTATGCCCAGGCGGACTATGTCCTGTCCGGCATTCCCTTCTCCACCCTGCCCGACGGCGTGGGGCAGGCGATCTGCGCGGAAACCCGGTCGGTCCTGAAGGATGGCGGGGCTTTCCTGGTCTATCAATATTCCGGCTATATGCGCCGCCTGCTCTCCCCCCTGTTCGAGGAGATTCGGGAACGGGTGGAATGGCGCAACATCCCGCCCTGCCGGATGTTCGTCGCGATGAAGCGGGAAATCCTGGCCCAGGCAGCCTGATGCTTTCGGCCTGATGCTTTTGCTTCCCCATTGAATTAACTATATTTTTGCGAATTTTTCGCGGCGTCGGCGCGCCTATACCCTGTTTGGGGTATGCGCTGGCCCGGACGGGTCGCTAGGCGAGCGGAATAGGCAGTTCCTTCTGCCTGCTGGCAGCCGGGCCATATTGCGACCCATGGCCCGGTTGTCGGCTTCAGGCTTCATCGACCTGCCGCAGCCGCAACGACGGTTTCGCTTTGCCACGCTTCATGATAAGCCCAGGCGCGAAACACGGCGAGATAGTTGATGAACGACCTGACCCAGACCCCTGAAATGCTGATCGCGACCCTGGGCGCGCGCGCCCGCGCCGCGGCGGCGCAGCTTTCCACCGCCAGCGACGCGCAGAAGATCGACGCGCTGCGCCGCGCCGCGCAGGCGCTGAGGGACCAAGCGCCGCAGATCATCGCCGCCAACGCCCGCGACATGGAAAATGCCGCCGCCAACGGCCTGTCGCCCGCGATGCTCGACCGGCTGAAGCTGGACGAGGACCGCGTCCTCGCGACGGCGGCTGGCGTGGATCAGGTGGCCACGCTGGTCAATCCGCTGGGCAGCGTGATCGACAGGCTGGTCCGCCCCAACGGCATGGAGCTTTCCCGCGTCCGCGTGCCGCTGGGCGTGATCGGCATCATCTATGAAAGCCGCCCCAATGTGACCGCCGACGCGGCCGCGCTCTGCCTGCGCGCCGGAAACGCCGTGATCCTGCGCGGCGGCAGCGAGGCGAAGGAAAGCAACCGCGCCATCCACGCCGCGATGGTGGAGGGCATCGTCGCCGCGGGCCTGCCCGCCGACGCGGTGCAACTGGTCCCCACCACGGACCGCGCCGCCGTGGGCGCGTTACTGAAGGCCGCCGAGTTCATCGACCTGATCGTCCCCCGTGGCGGCAAGAGCCTGGTCGCCCGCGTGCAGGAAGAGGCGCGGGTGCCCGTGCTCGCCCATCTGGACGGCATCAACCACAGCTATGTCGACGGCGCGGCCGACCCCGATATGGCGGTCAAGCTGGTGGTGAACGCCAAGATGCGCCGCACCGGCATTTGCGGCGCGACCGAGACGGTGCTGATCGACAAGGCCTACCGCCAAGCATCGGCCATCGTGAAGGCGCTGCTCGACGCGAAATGCGAAGTGCGCGGCGACGAAGCCGTGCAGGCGCTGGACAGCCGCGTGGTCGCGGCTTCGGACGAGGATTGGGATACGGAATATCTCGACGCCATCGTGTCGGTGCGGATGGTGGACGGGCTGGACGAAGCGCTCGCCCATATCGCCGCCCATGCCAGCCATCATACCGACGCCATCATCACCGAGGATGCGGAAAAGGCCGAGCGCTTCCTGAACGCGGTCGACAGCGCCATCGTCATGTGGAACGCCTCCACCCAGTTCGCGGACGGCGGCGAGTTCGGACTGGGCGCGGAGATCGGCATCTCGACCGGACGCCTGCATGCGCGGGGACCGGTGGCGCTGGAAGGCCTCACCACCTACAAATGGCTGGTGCGCGGAACGGGCCAAGCGCGGCCTTAGCCTTGACCGCCTAACCTCACCTCCGTTCGCCCTGAGCCTGTCGAAGGGCAAGGCTGAGCGAAGTCGAAGCCTTCGCTGCGCTCAGCCAGAGGCTTCGACAAGCTCAGCCCGAACGGGGAGGGGATTGGCTCGCTTACCCCTTCACCACTTCATCGATCGCCTTCAGCTTTTCCAGCAGCGGCCCGACCCACTCGATGGGCAGCATCACCGGCCCATCGGATGGCGCGTTGTCCGGGTCGTCATGCGCCTCGGCAAAGATCGCCGCTACTCCTGCTGCCACCGCGCTTCGCGCCAGCACCGGCGCGAATTCGCGCTGCCCGCCCGAAGCCGATCCCAGCCCGCCCGGCTGCTGCACCGAATGGGTGGCGTCGAACACCACCGGATAGCCGGTCTGCGCCATCACCGGCAGCGCGCGCATGTCGCTGACGAGCGTGTTGTAGCCGAAGCTTGCCCCGCGCTCGGTCAGCAGGATGCGCTCGTTTCCGGTGGATGCGACCTTCTGCGCCACCGCCGCCATGTCCCAGGGGGCCAGGAACTGCCCCTTCTTCACATTGACCACCGCCCCGGTCCGCCCTGCCGCCAGCAGCAGATCGGTCTGGCGACACAGAAAAGCCGGGATTTGCAGGATGTCCACGGCCTCTGCCGCCGCCCCGACCTGCCCGGCCTCATGCACGTCGGTCAGCACCGGGCAGCCGAAGGCCGCCTTCACCTCCGCCAATATCGCCAGCCCGGCATCGATCCCTACGCCCCGCCGCCCCGACACGGACGTCCGGTTCGCCTTGTCGAAGGAGGATTTGAAGATGAACGGCACCCCGGCTCGTCCCGCCGCGCCGGACAGCCGCTCCGCCATCATCATCGCATGGTCGCGGCTCTCGATCTGGCAGGGGCCGGAGATCAGGACGAAGGGCAGGTCGTTGCCGACCGTGAGCGACCCGATGGAAACATGCTTGGCTGTCATCATGCCGCTCACTTCGGCGCTTTCACGAAGCGGCGCAAGAGCTGCCCTCGCCACAGCCCCCTGCCGGGGTGATAATTCCAGCAGAACCAGCCGAAACACAGGCAGGCCAGCAGCGAAGGCAGGGCCATGGGATCGCCATTGTCGCGCATGTGCCGGTAAAAGGCGAAGTCCGCCCGCCACCGATCCCGCTCGCTGCCGCCGCCATTGATGCCATAGGCATTGTCATGGCGCCGACAGCCGATGTTTCGGTTGTATTTGCGGTGGTCTATGAAATAGCAGTAATCGCGTTCGGGTGTCGTCATGGCCCGATGTGGAACAGGGGCCATGGAAAAGTTCAAGCGCAAACTCTTCTATCTCGGCGGATTCGACCCGCGCGGGGTGCGTTTCTACCATCAGATGTATCGCGAGCAGGCGGAAAGCTACACGCGCCTGTCGGGCGAAGCGGTGGAGGTGAGCGCCCGCCGCTCCGGCCCGGCCTCGTCCGCCCGCTGGACCGTCGCCAACCACAGCGCGGGGGTGGAGACCGACTATGAGTTCCTCCGCTGGGAGGATCTGGTCGGCAAGGTGTGGATTCGCAATCCGCTGCTGCTGGCATGGCGCTCCATCGCCACCTACAGCGCCCATGCCCGCCACATGCAGTTCCTGCGGATGCGGAAACTGCGTCCGGGGCCGGTCATCACCATCCTCTATCCGCCGCTGCTGGGGGTGCTGATCCCGCTGCTTCTGGCGCTGATCCCGGCGCTGTTGCTGTCGCTGCTGATGCCCTTCTGGGCCGCCACTTTGATCGGCATCGGCATCAGCGCGCTTTTCTCCGGCCGCCTGCTCGACAAGCTGATCGTGCCCTGGCTGCTGCGCTTCATGGTCTACAACCACGGCGTCGCCGCCGACGGCCCCGGCGCGGAGATGGACGCCCGCCTCGACCAGTTCGCCGCCCGCATCGCGGAGGAAATGGACGGCCCCTGGGACGAGGTCATCTTCGCATCCCACAGCAACGGCACCATCTATGCGATGAGCGTGCTGCGCCGCCTGTTCGAACTGCGCGGGGACAGGCCGCTGCCCGCCAATTTCACCGTCCTGACGCTGGGCCAGGTGGTGCCCGTCATCGCGCTGCGCAAGGATGCCCGCTGGTATCATGCCGACCTGAAGGCGCTGGACGACAAGCCCTTCCGCCTGGTCGACTTTTCCGCCCCGCCCGACGGCGCGGCCTATCATGGCGTGCATCCGATCCGGCTCGTCTCGGACCGATGCGCGGCCCGCGTGGACATGCTTTCGCCGCGCTTCCACCTCTTCTACGATCCGGAAAATTACCATGGCGGTTGGTCGAACAAATATGAGGCGCATTTCGACTATCTGCGGGTGGGCGACCGCCTCTCGCCGGTGGACTATGTCAGCCTGACCGCAGGCCGCCGCACCATAGACGAAGCCATAGCGCAGTTCAGGACCATCCCGTGACGCAGCCCTTCACTCCGCCCTATCCCGAACCGCCCCGCACCCGCCGCGGCCTAGTCAAGCGCTTCTTCCGAGGCTGGCATAGCTGGATCCATGTCCTGTTCGAGAAGAGCTACACGATGAAGCTGGGCGAAATCCGCATGCCCGGCCAGACCATGTATATCGCCAACGAACTGCCGCTGGTGGACCAGATATTGCGCGGCGGCACGGCCTATCCCAAGCATCGCGAGCTGGTGCGCAACCTGTCTCCCCTGATCGGCAATTCGGTCTTTTCCGCCAATGGGGAGGATTGGGAAAGCCAGCGCGCCATGGTGAATCCCGCCTTCGCCCACACCGCGCTCAACCGATCCATGCCGCTGATGGCGGCGGCGGCCGACGACCTGCTGGCCCGGCTCGACGCGGCGGACCGCTCGAAGCCGGTCGACATCGACCCGATGATGACCCATGTGGCGGCCGACATCATCTTCCGCACGCTGTTTTCGGAGGCGCTGGACGAGCGCCGCTCCAACATCATCCACACCGCCTTCGGGAAATTCCAGCGGCTCGCCCACAGCGCCTCCATGCTGCGCCTCTACGGCTTTCCGGCGCGCTGGTTCGAGAAGCGGTCGCTGGGACCGGCCAAGGCGATCCACGACGTCTTCCGCCCCATCGTCGAGGCGCGCCACGAAGGCTTCCACCAGCGCGGGGAGGCTCCACACGAGGACATACTCCAGTCGCTGATCGAGGCGAAGCATCCCGAAACCGGCGATCCCTTCACCTTGCAACAGGTGATGGACCAGGTCTCGACCATCTTCCTCGCCGGGCATGAGACGTCGGCGAGCACCATGACCTGGGCGCTCTACATGCTGGCGGAATGCAGCCATATCCAGAATGCCGCCCGCGCCGAAGTGACGGAAATCGCCGGGAATGCGCCGTTCGCCGCGACGATGCTCAAGGATATGGGCGCGATCCGCAACATCTTCCGCGAAACGCTGCGCCTCTACCCGCCGGTCGCCTTCTTCCCCCGCGAAGTCACCTGCCCGATGCCGATGCGCGACAAGCAGTTGGAGGAGGGTGCGATGCTGGTCGTCGCCCCCTGGCTCACCCAGCGCAACGAGGATAATTGGGCCTGCCCGCACAGCTTCGACCCTGCCCGCTTCGACGACCCCGCCAATGCGGAAATGGTGCGCCAGGCCTGGTTTCCCTTCGGCCGTGGCCCCAGGGTCTGCATCGGCGCCGGTTTCGCCCAGCAGGAGGTGATGACCGTGATCGCCGCCGTGCTGCGCCGCTATCGCCTGTCGGTGCCCGAAGGGTTCAAGCCCGAACCGATCAGCCGCCTGACCATCAGGCCGAGGACGGGAATGAAGCTGATGTTCGACGCCGTCCCGCCCTCCGTGGATCGTCGCACCGCTTGAACCGCCCTCCCGCACGGGGCGCCTGACGTCCTCGAGCGGACCTAGACCATCTCGCCCGTCAGCAGGCGCGGCAGGGCGCCGGATTGACCGCGGGCTTCGGCCATGAATCGATTCTTGAGCAGGGAGGTGCGCTGCACCGCCGCCAGCCCGGCGCGGCGGACGAGCGAGGGGATGCGGCCCGGCACGTCGAACAGCCGCACCAGCCCATCCATGGCCACGCTGGTCATCATCGCGTCCAGCCCGCGCCAGCGCTGATAGCGTGCCAGCAATTGCGCGTCGCCCGGATCGAGGCCGAGCCGCATGCCCTCCACCAGCACCTCCACCAGCGCGGCGACATCGCGGAAGCCCAGATTGAGCCCTTGCCCGGCAATCGGGTGGATCGCATGGGCGCTGTCCCCCACCAGCGCGAGCCGCGTGCCGGTGATCCGCGCCGCATGGTGGAAGCCCAGCGGATAGCTGGAGCGCGGCCCCGCCAGCGCGATTTCGCCCAGGAAGCCGCCCATGCGCTTCTGCGCCTCCGCCAGCCAGGCGCGCTCGGACAGTTTCAGCATCGCCGGAGCCTGATCCGTCGGCACGGTCCAGACGATGGCGGAGCGGGTGCCCGGCAGCATCGGCAGCAGCGCAAAGGGGCCGCCGGGGTAGAATATCTCATAGGCCGTGTTGGCGTGCGGCACTTCATGGTCGATGGCCGTCACCATCGCGACATGCCTGTAGTTCCAGCGCGTGGTGCGAATGCCCTCCGCCTCGCGGGTTGGGCTGTTGCGGCCCTCCGCCGCAACCAGCAGCGCGCCGTGGATCGTCTCTCCGCCGGCCAGGGTCAGCGTCACGCCATCGGCATTGCGGTCGACATGCAGCGCCCGGTCGGGCTGGAAGCGGGTGAGGTTCTCCGCCTTTTCCGCCGTCTGCGCCAGGGCGACGCGCAGGTCGCGATTGGGGAACATGATCCCCATCACCCCGTCGTCCGCGTCCGGCGCGAAGTCGAGCGCGCCCGGTTCCAGCCCGTCGCTGACCCAGATGCGGTCGATGGGGCAACCCTTGCCTTCGAGGCGATCGGCCACGCCTATCGCCGACAGCATGGCGTAGCTGGTCGAACTGATGGCCGACACCCGCCCGTCGAACCCGGCGGCGGTGATCTCCACCGGGTTGGCCGGATCGATCACGGCGCAGCGCACGCCATGGCCGGAAAGCGCGATGCCCAGGGTCAGGCCGACAAGGCCACCGCCCAATATGACGACGTCGAAGCGTTGCATGGCGGCGGTTCTAGGCGGTTGCGAGGGGATTGGGAAGGGTATCCCATCCCCGTTCGCCCTGAGCTTGTCGAAGGGTTTTACTTTCTCCCCAGCACAACGCTTGAAAGGAAAAGCAAAGGGCTTCGACAGGCTCAGCCCGAACGGGGCGACGTGGTTTCGTCGTTTACAGCTTCCGCACCCAGTTCGCCGGGTCGGCCACCGTGCCGCGCTGGATGCCAGTGAGGTCGGCGCGCAACGCTTCGGTCACGATGCCGCCGTCGCCATTGCCGATGGTGAAGTCGCCATTGATGCTCTTCACCGTGCCGATGGCGGTGACGACCGCCGCCGTGCCGCAGGCGAAGGCCTCGCGCAGCTTGCCGCTGGCGGCGTCGGCGCGCCACTGGGCGAAGCTGTAGGGTTCCTCCCGCACCTCATGCCCCTTGGCGCGGGCAAGCGAAATGATGCTGTTGCGGGTGATGCCCGGCAGGATCGTGCCGGAGAGCGGCGGGGTGACGATCGACCCGTCGTCCATCACGAAAAAGACGTTCATGCCGCCCAGTTCCTCGACCCACTTGTTCTCCGCCGCGTCGAGGAAGACGACCTGGTCGCAGCCATGGCTGATCGCCTCCTTCTGCGCCACCAGCGAGGCGGCATAGTTGCCGCCGCATTTGGCCGCGCCCGTGCCGCCGCGCGCGGCGCGGGTGAAATGTTCCGACACCCAGAGCGTGACCGCCTTCTTCCCGCCCTTGAAATAAGCGCCGGCGGGCGAGGCGATGACGCAGAAAATATATTCGTTCGCCGGACGCACGCCCAGGAAGGTCTCGCTGGCGAACATGAAGGGGCGCAGGTAGAGGCTGCCCTCCCCGCCCGGAATCCAGTCGGCGTCGGTCTTCACCAGCAATTCGACCGCCTCCAGGAACAGCTCTTCGGGCAGGACCGGCATGGCCATGCGTTCCGCCGATTCGGCGAAGCGGTGGGCATTTTCCTCCGGCCGGAACATGGCGATGCTGCCGTCCTCCAGCCGATAGGCCTTCATCCCTTCGAAGATTTCCTGCGCATAGTGCAGCACCGCACAGGCCGGATCGAGCTGGAAGGGTTCGCGGGGACCGATGGCGTGGCTGTGCCACCCCTGCCCCTCCGTATAGCGAATCGTCACCATATGGTCGGTGAAGAGCTTTCCGAAACCGGGGTCCGCCAGCAGCACGGCGCGCTGGTCAGCCGGTACGGCCTTGCCGCTGCGGGTGACGGTGAAGCGCGATGTCTGCTGGACGTCCATGACGAAAAACTCCTTTGGGTTGGACGGGGCCGCCTATGTCACAGTTGGCGGTACGAAACAATCGGTCAATATTACTGACCCATGTGCATGGCCATAGCCGATCCCGTCAGGGTGGCATCTTGGCGCTGGACCCCGGCGCGGCTATCCCAGCCCAATGCACTTTTTTTCCGACAATGCGACGCCGGTCTGCCCGGAGGCGATGGACGCCATCGCGGCGGCCGACCGGGCCGACCACGGCTATGACGGCGATGGCTGGAGCGCCCGGCTGAACGGCGCCTTTTCCGACCTGTTCGGGACGGAGGCTGTGGCGCTGTGGATCGCTACGGGCACGGCAGCGAACAGCATCGCGCTGGCCTGCCTCTGCCCGCCCTATGGCGGCGTGATCTGCCATGAGGAGGCGCATATCGTCGTCGACGAATGCGGCGCGCCCGGCTTCTACACCCATGGCGCGAGCCTGATGGCGCTGCCCGGCGCGGGCGCGAAACTGTCGCCCGACGCCGTGACCGAGCGGCTGAAGGCGATCCGCCCCGACGTGCATCAGGTGCCCGCAAAAGCGATCAGCATCACCCAGGCGACCGAATATGGGCTGGCCTATAGGCCCGACGAGGTCGCGGCGCTGGGCGATCTGGCGCGGGAGCATGGGCTGGGTTTCCACATGGACGGGGCGCGCTTCGCCAATGCGGTGGCGCATCTGGGCTGCCATCCGGGCGACGTGACCTGGCGGGCGGGGGTCGACATCCTCTCCTTCGGCTGCGTCAAGAATGGCGGGATGATCGGGGAGGCCCTGGTCTTTTTCGGGGACCGGGCGCAGGCGCGGGCGGCGGAGGCGGCGCGCTGGCGCAAGCGGGCCGGGCATCTGTTCTCCAAGGGCCGCTATCTGGCGGCGCAGTTGCTGGCGATGGTGGAGGACGACCTCTGGCTGCGCAATGCGCAGGCGGCCAACGCAGCGGCGCAGGCGCTCGCGGAGGGAGCGGCGGGACGGTTGCTGCATCCGGTCGAGGCCAATGAACTGTTCCTGCGCCTCAGCGAAGCGGAAAGGGCGCGGTTGCGGGTGCAGGGCTTCGATTTCTACGACTGGGGCGCGGATGCGGCGCGGATCGTCACCAACTGGGCGCAGGACGCCGCCAGCGTGCGGCCGCTGGCCGACGCGCTGAGGGCGTTGCAGGAATGAACGGGGGCAAGGGCATCGTCCTGCCCTTCATCCTCGTCACGCTGATCTGGAGTTCGACCTGGATCGTCATCCGCGACCAGTTGGGCAGCGTGCCGGCAAGCTGGTCGGTCTGCTACCGATTCCTGCTGGCCGGGGTGGCGATGGCGATCTTCGCCCGGCTGCGCGGCGTACCGCTCAATATCGGCGGCAGGGGGCTGGTCTTTGCCGGGCTGCTGGGGGTGGCGCAGTTCGTGATGAATTTCAACTTCGTCTATCGCGCCGAGCATTTTCTGACGTCCGGCGTGGTGGCGGTGATCTATGCAATGCTGCTGATCCCCAACAGCATCCTCGCTTTCCTCTTCTTCCGCCAGCCGGTGAGCCGGGCCTTCGTCGCGGGATCGGTGGTGGCGGTCGCGGGGATCGCGCTGATGCTGGCGCATGAGGCGGCGAGCGTGCGGTCGGACGGGGTGCTGCTGGGCGCGGCCTTGGCGGTCGCCGGGCTGATGAGCGCTTCGGTCGCCAATGTGATGCAGGGGATGGAGATCGCCCGGCGGCTGCCGATGGTGGCGGTGCTGGCCTGGGCGATGCTGATCGGCGCGGCGGTGGATGCGCTGTTCGCCTGGATCACGGCCGGGCCGCCGGTGGTGGAGGCGCGGTGGAGCTATCTGGCGGGGATCGCCTGGCTGGGGCTGGCGGGTTCCGTCGTGACCTTCCCGCTTTATTTCCGGCTGATCCAGAGGATGGGCGCGGGGCGGGCCGCCTATACCAGCGTGCTGATCCCGGTGATCGCGATGCTGATCTCCACGCTGGCGGAGGGTTATCGCTGGACGGCGCTGGCGGGTGCCGGCGCGCTGCTGGCGGTTGCGGGAATGGTGGTGGCTTTGCGGAGCAAGCGGGTTTAGCGGCGGACGCCCTGCTGATAGAGGCGCTTGGCCGCGTTCACCCGGTCGATCAGGCTGGCGAGCGGGACCGGCGCGGATGCGGGGCGTTCGGGCGGGGTCAGGCCGTTGATGCGCTGGCCGAGGGCGGTGAAGGCATGATCGAAGCGGTCCATCTCTTTAAGTCCCCGAAAGCTGACGGGACAGCCATCGGGCACGGATGGTTAAGAAGGCGTTAGCGATATTCGGGCTTTGCGGCAGGCCGAGTCAGAGGCAGGCGCGCAGTCCTTCGCGATAGGTCGGATAGCGGGGGGACCAGCCGAGCAGGCGCTTTGCCCGCCCGTTCGCGACCCGCCGGTTTTCGGCATAGAAGGACTGCGCCATGGGCGACAGCGCCGCTTCCTCCAGCGTCAAGAGCGGCGGGAGGGGCATGCCGAGCATGGCGCAGGCGGCTTCGACCAGCCGGTTCTGCGCGCAGGGCAGATCGTCCGAGAGATTGTAGATGCCCGGCGGTCCGTTGTGCAGAGAGGCGGCGATGCCTGCGACGATGTCGTCGACATGGGCGCGGCTGAAGACCTGATCGGGCAGGTCGATGCGATGCGCCCGCCCCTGCCGGACGCGGTCCAGCACCGAGCGTCCGGGGCCGTAGATGCCGGGCAGGCGGAAGCGCCGCATGTCGGGGCGCAGATCGCCCCAATCGGCATCGGCCTGCGCCCTGACGGCGCGGCGGCCCTGGCGGAGAGGGGTGGCTTCGTCCACCCATGCGCCCGCCGCATCGCCATAGACGCCGGTGGAGGAGAGATAGCCGGTCCAGATCGCGGGCGCGGCGGCTATGGCGCTGCCGTAGCGGGCGAGGACGGGGTCGGCATCGCCTTCGGGCGGGACGGAGGAGAGGATGTGGCTGGCCTGCGCGATGGCGGCGCGGACGGCGCTTTCGTCATCGAAGGCGAGCGTTTCGGCATCGGCGGCGCGGCGGATGCCGGTGACGTGCCAGCCCTCCGCGCGCAGGCGGGCGGCCAGGCGGGAAGCGGTGTAGCCCTGCCCCAGAATGAGCATATGGGGCATGAAACGCTATTCCCTCAGACCGTGAAGCTCTCGCCGCAGCCGCAACTGCCCTTGGCATTGGGGTTGTTGAAGACGAAACCGGCGGCGAAGTCGTCCTCCACCCAGTCCATGGTCGATCCGACCAGATAGAGGACCGACGCGCCGTCGATATAGAAGGTGCCGCCGGGAGTTTCGATCTTCTCGTCGAACTTGGCTTCTTCGTTCACATAATCGACCGAATAGGCAAGGCCCGAACAGCCGCGGCGGGGCGTCGACAGCTTCACGCCGATGGCGCCTTCGGGAGCCTGCGCCATCAGGTCGGCAATGCGCCGTTCAGCGGCTGGCGTCAGGATGACGGCGGCGGGTCGGGTGCGGATCTTGGTCGTCGTTTCGGTCATTTCCGTTCCTTCTTCCCTGCGGGAGGGGAGAGCGTTACAACATCCCCAGTTCGAGCTTCGCTTCGTCCGACATTTTCTGTGGATCCCATGGCGGATCCCAGACCAGGTTCACCTGCGCATCCCCCACGCCCGGCACCGCGCCGACGCGCAGTTCGACTTCGCCCGGCATGGACTCGGCGACCGGGCAGTGCGGCGTGGTCAGCGTCATGGTGACGACGGCATGGCCGTCCTCCGTCACGTCGACGCCGTAGACGAGGCCCAGATCATAGATGTTGACCGGAATTTCCGGGTCGTAGATTTCCTTGAGCGCATCGATGATCGCGTCGTAGAGGCTGCCGCCCGGTTCGCCGACCGGCGTTTCCGCGGGTTTTTGCGCAAGGAAGCCGTCGAGATAGTCGCGCTGACGAGGCTCTTCCTCGACACGCACCTTCGGGGGCGTTTCTACCACCTCGACCTCTTCTACTAATATCTTCCGCTCTTCGCTCATCCGAAGATCTTCCTCACTCGTTCAATCCCTTTGACCAGCGCGTCCACGTCGCCCTCGTCGCTGTAGATGCCGAAGCTGGCCCGCGCGGTCGCCTCGACGCCCAGATGGCGCATCAGCGGCTGCGCGCAATGATGCCCCGCCCTTATGGCAACGCCCGTTTCGTCCAATATGGTGCCGACATCGTGCGGATGAACCCCCTCCACCTCGAAAGAGAGGATGCCCGCCGAATCCTCAGGCCCGAAGACGCGGACGCTGTTGAGGCTTTCCAGCGCTGCCCGCGCTTTGCCGACCAGCGCGCATTCATGGGCGTGGATCGCGTCCAGCCCGATGGCCTGCACATAGTCGATCGCCGCCGACAGGCCGACGACGCCGGTGATGTGCGGGGTTCCCGCCTCGAACCGGGTGGGCGGGGGCGCGTAGGTGGTTTTTTCGAACGTCACCTTGTCGATCATCGATCCGCCGCCCTGGTAAGGGGGCATGGCGTCCAGCAATTCCTTCCGCCCCCAGAGCGCGCCGATGCCGGTCGGGCCATAGAGCTTGTGCGCGGAAAAGACGTAGAAGTCGCAGTCCAGCGCCTGCACGTCGACGGCAAGGCGCGGCACGGCCTGGCAACCGTCGATCAATATCTTCGCGCCGACGCTGTGGGCGATGTCGGCGGCGCGGCGGACGTCAAGCACGCTGCCCAGAACGTTCGACACATGGGCCAGCGCCACCATCCTGTGCGCGGGGGTGATCATCGCCTGCATGGCGTCGAGATCGATCCTGCCGTCCGGGGTGAGCGGCACGACGTCGATGGCGGCGCCCACCTTCTCCGCCGCGATCTGCCAGGGGACGATGTTGCTGTGATGCTCCAGCATGGAGAGCAGGATGCGGTCGCCGGTCTTGAGCTGCGTGCCCGCCCAGCATTGCGCGACGAGGTTGATGCCCTCCGTCGCGCCGCGGACATAGACGATCTCGCTGTCGGAAGCCGCGCCGATGAACTGCGCGACCTTGCGCCGGGCGGCTTCATAGGCGAGCGTCATGTTGGCGGAGCGTTCATAGACGCCGCGATGGACCGTCGCATAGTCCGGGCCATAGGCGCGGGCGATGGCGTCGATCACGGCGTTGGGCTTCTGCGCGGTGGCGGCGCTGTCCAGATAGTGCCAGTCGCCCCCTTCTCCATTCAAAAGGCCGGGGAAATCGCTCCTGACCTTCACCCCACCGTTCGCCCTGAGCTTGTCGAAGGGCTCGCCTGAGCTTGTCGAAGGCGCCTCGCTGCGCTCAGCGGAGGGCTTCGACAGGCTCAGCCCGAACGGAGGTTTGACCGACTCCGTCATACCAGCGTCTCCAGCTTGGCGAGCGCGGCGGCTTCGAGGCTGTCCTTCACCGCTTCGTCGGCTACATCGTCGAACACGCCAGCGACAAAGGCCTTCAGCAGCAGCGTCTTGGCCGTGGCCGGGTCCATGCCGCGGCTGGCCATGTAGAAGAGGGACTGCTGGTCCAATTCCCCGACCGTCGCGCCATGGGCGCATTTCACGTCGTCGGCGTAGATTTCCAGTTCCGGCTTGGCATTGGCCGTGGCGGTGCGGTCCAGCAGCATCGCCTTCACCGACTGGAAGGCGTCGGTGCGCTGCGCGGCGCGGGCGACGTTGATGCTGCCCAGATAGCTGCCGGTGGCATGCTGGCCCAGTATGGAGCGGATCGTCTGGCCGCTGGTCGCGTCCGGCTGTGCATGGGTGACGGCGGTGACGATTTCCAGCACCTGGTCGCCGCCGCCGATGATCGCGCCGTTCAGTTCGAAATGCGATCCCTTGCCCAGCGTGACGGCGAAGGTCACGCGGCCCAGCTTGCCGCCGATATTGAGGACGTGAAAGTCGCAGCGCGCCCCGTCCGCGATGGTGATCGCATAATCATGCACCGCCGCCGCGCCGTCCGCCGCGTCCTGCAACAGATGGTGGCGCGCATTTTCCCCGGCGGCGACGTCGATGCGCGTCGGCGCGGGGGTGGGCCAGATGGCGGCCAGCGCGTCGAGGTCGCTGTAGCGCCATTCTTCGGCCCTGCGCGTGGGAAGGGTGAGAGCGTTCATTTCCCGCCTCCGTTCGCTTCGAGCGCAGTCCAGAAGCGGCCAAGGAACGGCTGTTGTTGCCAGACCATCACGCCGCAACCACCTCCGCATAGCCTTCGCGTTCCAGTTCCAGCGCCAGTTCGGGGCCGCCCGACTTCACGATCCGACCGCCGGCGAGCACATGGACATAGTCCGGCTTCACATAGTCGAGCAGGCGCTGATAATGGGTGATCAGCAGCACCGCCTTGTCGGGCCTGCGCATGATGGCGTTGATGCCCGCGCCCACGATCTTGAGCGCGTCGATGTCGAGGCCGGAGTCGGTTTCGTCCAGGATCGCCAGCTTCGGGTCGAGGATGCCCATCTGCACCATTTCGGCGCGCTTCTTTTCGCCGCCGGAAAAGCCGACATTCACCGGGCGCTTCAGCATCTCCATGTCGAGGCCGAGCAGGGCCGCCTTCTCCTTGGCGAGCTTGATGAATTCGCCGCCCGACAGCGGTTCCTCGCCCCGCGCCTTGCGCTGGCTGTTGAGGCTTTCCCGCAGGAATTGCAGGTTGGAGACGCCGGGGATTTCGACCGGATATTGGAAGCCCAGGAACAGGCCCGCGGCGGCGCGCTCGTGCGGGTCCAAGCTGAACAAGTTCACACCGTTGAAAGAGGCAGTGCCGCCGGTAACCTGATACCCTGGACGGCCGCCCAGCGTATAGGCCAGCGTGGACTTGCCCGCGCCGTTCGGGCCCATGATCGCGTGGATCTCGCCCGCCTTGATGGAGAGCGACAGGCCCTTCAGGATCGCCTTGCCGTCGATTTCGTTGGTGAGATTGTCGATGGTCAGCATTGCTTATCCCTTATGCGCGCGCTGGAGCGTCCGCGCTGTCCAGAAGGCCATGTCCCGCACGTCGCCGGGCGCGGGGAACAGCGTGTCGATATGGCGCTTGATCGGCATATAGGGCCACCAGTCGGCGCCGGGTTCAGGCGCCCCCTTTTCCAATATGCCGGTCACGAATTCGGTCACCGGACCCATGCGGGCGAGATTGGGGGCCTTCGCCTTGTGGAAGGCCTTGTCTGTCTTGAGGCGCTCCGTGAAGGCGGCGTCGCCCTTGTCCAGCGCTTCGCGGCATTCGGCCTGATAGGCGTCCAGGTCGCCGAAATCCTTGACCGCGCGGGCCTGGAGTTCGCCCTCCTCCAGCTCATAATCCTCCGTCAGGATGCGGATCGCGGCGGTCCATGACTGGCCGTTGCCGACATCCTCCGCGAAATCGGCGAGGGCGTCCTGGATATCGTCTTCATCGCTCAAGAGTCTTGGTCCTCATTAAGCCCCTCCCCTTGAGGGGAGGGGTTGGGGTGGGGGCTCGCCCAACGATCCGGCGCTTGTTGGAGCGCGCCGAGGATCGCTTCGCAGACCCCATCGATGTTGCGCATCACATCATGGTTGGCGATGCGGATGATGCGGTAACCCATCTCTGTCAGCGCCGCGTCTCGCCTATGGTCGGAGTTGGCGATGTGGGTGTCGCCGTCGACCTCGACGATCAGCGCCTTTTGCGGGCAGAGGAAGTCCGCGATGAACGGCCCGATTACGGACTGGCGGCGGAACTTGTAGCCGCCGAGTTGCGAGCGGGAGAGTTTCGCCCAGAGGCGCTTTTCCGGTTCCGTCGGTTCATGGCGCATTTCGTGGGCGAAGCCTGCCAATTGAGCCAGGCGGCCAGCGGATAGCCCCCACCCCCGGCCCCTCCCCTGAAGGGGAGGGGAGTTTAGGCGGGTGGCTTGGTCGAGAGGGTTTAGACTTCTCAACCGACGCTACCTTCCAGGCTGATGCCCAGCAGCTTCTGCGCCTCTACCGCAAATTCCATCGGGAGTTGTTGCAGCACTTCGCGGGCGAAGCCGTTGACGATGAGGCTGACGGCGGCTTCCTGGTCCAGGCCGCGCTGCATCGCGTAGAAAAGCTGGTCGTCGCTGATCTTGCTGGTTGTGGCTTCATGCTCGATCTGCGCGCTGGGATTCCGCACCTCGATATAGGGCACCGTATGCGCGCCGCACTGGTCGCCCAGCAGCAGGCTGTCGCACTGGGTGAAGTTGCGCACCCCCTCCGCGCCCGGCGCGACGCGGACGAGGCCGCGATAGGTGTTGTTGCTGCGGCCCGCCGAAATGCCCTTCGACACGATGGTCGAGCGTGATCCCTTGCCGTTGTGGATCATCTTCGTGCCGGTGTCGGCCTGTTGCAGATTATTGGTGAGCGCGACGGAATAAAACTCCCCGACGCTGTTCTCGCCGTTCAGCACGCAGCTGGGATATTTCCAGGTGATGGCAGAGCCGGTTTCGACCTGCGTCCAGCTTACCTTGCTGTTGCGGCCCTGGCAGAGCGCCCGCTTGGTCACGAAATTATAGATGCCGCCCTTGCCGTTTTCGTCGCCGGGATACCAGTTCTGGACGGTCGAATATTTGATCTCCGCATCGTCCAGCGCGACCAGTTCGACGACCGCCGCGTGAAGCTGATTCTCGTCGCGCATCGGGGCGGTGCAGCCTTCGAGATAGGAGACATAGCTGCCCTCGTCCGCGACGATCAGCGTGCGTTCGAACTGGCCCGTATTTTCCGCGTTGATGCGGAAATAGGTGGAAAGTTCCATCGGGCAGCGCACGCCCTTCGGGATGTAGACGAAGGTGCCGTCGGAAAAGACGGCGCAGTTCAACGTGGCGAAATAATTGTCGTGCATCGGCACGACCTTCCCAAGCCATTTCTTCACCAGGTCGGGATATTCGCGCACCGCTTCGCTGATGGAGCGGAAGATGACGCCCGCTTCCTCCAATTCCTTGCGGAAGGTGGTGGCGACCGAGACGCTGTCGAACACCGCGTCGACCGCGACCTTGCGGCTGTTCTTCACCCCGGCCAGCACCTCCTGTTCGGCGATGGGGATGCCCAGCTTCTCATAGGTGGCGCGGATTTCCGGATCGAGTTCGTCCAGCGACTCCAGTTCCGCCTTCTTCTTCGGCTCGGCGTAATAATAGGCGTCCTGATAGTCGATGGGCGGGATGTTGAGCTTGGCCCAGTCGGGCGCCTCCATCTGCTGCCACATGGCGAACGCCTTCAGCCGCCATTCCAGCAGCCATTCCGGCTCCTTCTTCTTGGCGGAGATGAAGCGGACCGTATCCTCGTTCAGCCCCTTGGGCGCGAAATCCTGCTCGATGGCGGAGGACCAGCCATGTTCGTAGGCGGAGGCGCGCTCGGCCGCCTCATGCGCTTCCAGGTTGCGGACGGTGGTGGCTTCTTCGGTCATAGCGTCTGCTCTGCAACTCGTTTCTCGACCTCGCCCGAAACGAACGGAGGCGGGGTGACTTCTCTGGCAAGGCTGGCGATGGTGACGCCCGCGAGCGCCGACCGGATCGCGTTGTTCGCCACATTCATATGCGGGCGGATGCGGCATTCCTGCTCCAGCGAGCAGTCATGCGCGCCCATTTCGCTGCAGGCGGTCATGGCGATGGGGCCTTCCACCGCCTCCACCACGTCGGCCAGCGTGATCGCGGCGGGCGGGCGGCTGAGGCGGACGCCGCCGCCGGTTCCCCGGCTCGATTCGAGCAGGCCAGCGGCCGAAAGGCGGCTCACCAGCTTCTGCGCGGTGGGCAGGGGGATGCCGGTTTCGGCCGAGAGCGTGGTCGCGTTCATACGAGTCGCGCCGCAATGGCGGGCGGCGGCGGACATCAGCACCACGGCATAATCTGCGAAACTCGAAAGCCTCATGACCCTATGTCTTGCGAACCATTCTCAAATCGGATCGAATCCATCCGATTGCGCATGTGGTCCCGCCTGCGGGTGGAATCAAGGCATTTTTGCTTGGGGCTGCGGCTTAGCTGAAACGGTTGATCACGGCCACGTCTCCGCCCAGCGAGCGGCGCAGCAGGGTAAGCTGGGCCACGGCGCTGGGTTCGGTCTGCAACTGGTGCGGGGTCAGGCCGATGAAATGCTTGATCTCCCGAATGAAATGCGACTGGTCGTAGAAGCGCCCGTCGTCGCACAGCGCCTGCCAGCTTTCATGGTCCAGCGCGATCCGCGCGCTGCACCGCAGCGCCCGATATTTGCGCGCCAGCAGCTTGGGCGGACAGCCATAATATTTGTTGGTGAGCCGGGCGAGCTGGCGCGGCGACAGGCCGGTGATGTCGGCCAGCGTCTCGATCCGCGGGGAGCCTTCGTCCATCAGCCAGCCGTCCACCGCCTCCAGCAGCCGCCATGTCGATTCGGGCAACGGCACCAGCCTTTCCAGCAGGAAGGGCCAGCAGAGCGCCGCCATCTCCTCCGCATCATCGGTGGCGCGGAGCTGTTCGAGAAGATCCCGATAGCCGGGAAGGTCGACCATTTCCTGCACGCGGTCGGTAAGGATGCTGGCATCGCCGCCATGCAGCGCGATCCACCCGGCGGGCAGCAGCGAAATGCCGACCACCCGGCCCGCCCCCCTCAGGTCGAAGCGCGTCGCGCCCATGGTCGGCCCCAGCAGGCACACCTCCGGCGTCGGCAAAATCGTTCCGTCATGGAAATGATAATCGCCGCTATTGTCCAGCATGAAGCGAAGTTGGGGCACGTCCGCGCGGGTCACGTCGGAATATTGATCGGCCGTTTCAGTGAAGATGTAGAGCGAGCCGAAATAGGCGTTGAGTTGTTCGGGCGGCGCGAAATAGCGCAACCGAACGGACCCCTGCGCCGCGTCCACGGTATAGGACAGCGGAGCATGACCATCTCTTACCGTGATATTCGAAGCCCCCCCGGGCGCCTCGCCTTTATGCGACCCCATATTTCACCCCGGAATGCAATACTCGCCAACGGGGTGGGGGTGCAAGGGGCTATGCTGGACGGAACGCCATTTTCCGTCTCGTTCCAAGGCGATGAACCGGCGGTTCCCGGAAAAAAATGACCCGGCGGTTTTCACCGCCGGGTCAGGAAAAGGTCTCGTCAGCCAAATGGCCTAGAGCCTTCGGGTCGCGAGACTCTCTTACGTCCGAATCGGGGAAATTTTATTGGATGGATCGGACATCGGTCGGATCAAAACGGGACGAATCTCGGGGAATCTTGTTAAGAAATGTGGTTCCTTCCTTACTGTTGCCGCGCTGCAACAGCGACTCGACGGGACGGCCCTGTGCTGGCATAGCGCCGCCATGTCCTATCGCCTGATCCGCCCCCTTTTCTTCGCGCTGGATGCCGAGCGCGCCCATAACCTGTCCATCGCATTGCTGCGCCTGATGCCGGCGCCGCCCATGCCGGAAGCCGATTCGATGCTGGCGCAGACGGTGGCCGGCATCGCCTTTCCCAATCCGGTAGGCCTGGCGGCGGGTTACGACAAGGAGGGGCTGGTCGCGCACAAGATGCACGGCCTGGGTTTCGGTTTCGCCGAACTGGGGACGCTGACCCCCCTGCCGCAGCCCGGCAATCCCCTGCCCCGTCTGTTCCGCCTGGCCGAGGACCGGGCGGTGATCAACCGCATGGGGTTCAACAATGGCGGCCAGGCCGCGGCGGCGGAGCGGATCGCGACGCGCCGGCGGGCGGGCAGCAACGGACAAACCCCCGTCATCGGCATCAATATCGGCGCCAACAAGGACGCGGCCGACCGGATCGCGGACTATGCGACCGGCGTCGCCTGCATGGCGCCGCTGGCCGATTATCTGACGGTCAACATCTCCTCCCCCAACACGCCGGGCCTGCGCGCGCTTCAGGACCGGGCGGCGCTGGACCAGTTGCTGGCCGCGGTCATGGCGGCGCGGGGGACGGATCGCACGCCGATCTTCCTGAAGGTCGCCCCGGACCTGGAGCCGGCCGATGTCGAGGATATTGCCGCCGCCTGCATCGACCACAGGATCGATGCGCTGATCGTGTCCAACACCACCATTTCCCGGCCTTCGCTGCGGTCTCCGCTGGCGGGGGAAGCAGGCGGCCTGTCGGGCGCGCCGCTGCACGATCCGGCGCTGCAAAGGCTGCGCGATTTCCGCAAGGTGCTGGGCACGCGGCTGCCGCTGATCGGCGTGGGCGGGATCGCCGATGCGGAGCAGGCCTATGCCCGCCTCCGCGCCGGGGCCAGCCTGATCCAGCTTTACAGCGCGCTGGTCTATGAAGGGCCGTATCTGGCCAAACGGATCAATGCCGGCCTGAAGGCGCTGATGGCGCGGGATGGGGTGAAGAATATCAGCGAGATAGTGGGTATCGACGCTTGATCCGTCCTGTGGGTTGCAGACCGCAACGCAGCGATTAGGGTGCCGGACATGATTTCTCGCCTTTCCGGCCTGTTGGCTCCCCTCGCCCTTTTCGCCCTCCTTCCCGCCCCGCTCGCGGCGCGGGAGCCGGTTTCGGTCAACGCCACCGTGTCCGCCGCCGATCCCCGCGCCGCCGAGGCCGGGCAGGAGATATTGCGCAAGGGCGGCAGCGCCACGGACGCCGCCATCGCCATGATGCTGACGCTGAACGTCGTGGAGCCGCATAATAGCGGCATCGGCGGCGGCGGATTCATCATGCATCATGACGGGCGGACCGGCGTGCTGGAGTCGATCGACGGGCGGGAGGCGGCTCCGGCGGCGGCGCGGCCCGACCGATTCATGGGGGCGGACGGCCAGCCCTTGCCCTTCCGCCAGGCCTGGCCGGGCGGCTATTCCGTCGGCGTGCCGGGCAATGTGCGGCTGGCCTGGGACGCGCACCGCAAATGGGGCAAGCTGCCCTGGGCCGATCTGTTCCAGCCCGCGATCCGCTATGCCGAACAGGGGTTCGAGGTGCGGCAGAGGCTCGACACGGCGATGAAGGCGGTGGCGGCGGTGTGGGCAGACTTCCCGGAAATACAGAAATTTTTCTGGATCGACGGCAAGCCTGCACCGATGGGGACGGTCCTCAAGAACCCGCCGCTGGCCGCCCTGTTCAAGCGGATCGCGGCGGAGGGGCCGGACGCCTTCTATCTGGGCGAGAATGCCCGGATGATCGCGGAGACGGTCAGCAATGCGCCGAAAAATCCGGTGCCGGTGACGGAGGCCGATCTGGCAGGCTATCGGGCCAAGCCGCGCAAGCCGGTCTGCGGCCCTTATCGCGCCTATACGGTCTGCGGCATGGGACCGGCTTCGGCGGGCGGGATCACCGTGCTGCAGGTGCTGGGCATGGTGGAGCGATTCCCGCTGGCGCAATGGGGCAAGGACGATCCCCGGTCCTGGCATGTCATCGGGGAGGCGATGCGGCTCGCCTATGCCGACCGGGAGACATGGCTGGGCGATCCGGAATTCGTGTCCGTGCCGATCAGCGGGTTGATCGACCGGGATTATCTGAAGCAGCGGTCTGCGCTGATTTCCATGGGCAGGGCGCTGAACGACTATCGTCCCGGCACGCCGCCGGGGGCGGAGAAGCGCACCGCCGCCCTGCCCCAGCCCGAATCGGGCACCAGCCATTTCGTCGCGGTGGACAGGAATGGCGACATCGCCGCCTGGACATCCACCATAGAGAGCTTCTTCGGCAGTCAGTTGATCGCCAATGGCGTGATCCTGAACAATGAACTGACCGATTTCAGCTTCACGCCGGAAAAGGACGGCGCGCCGGTCGCCAACCGGGTGGAGCCGGGCAAGCGGCCGTTGTCGTCCATGTCTCCGACCATCGTCTATGACGCGGCGGGAACGCCGGTCTTCACCGTCGGCGCGGCCGGGGGGAAGACCATCATCATGCAGGTGGCGAAGGCGCTGATCGCGCATTTCGACTGGGGGCTGTCGGCGCAGGATTCGATCGCGCTGGGGTTCCAGTTCTTCGACAAGGAGGGGCTGGTGCTGGAACAGGGCACGTCGCTGGAGGCGATGAAGGCGCCGCTGGAGAAAATGGGGCACAAGGTGTCGATCAGCCGCTTCGGATTGAAGGCCAATGCGGCGGAGCGGATGGCGGACGGGCATTGGGTCGGCGGCGCCGATCCGCGCAGTCCGGGGGTTTCGCTGCAGGAGTGAAGCCTTTTCAGCGCGCCGTGTTCCTGCGAAGGCAGGAACCCAGTCCAGACGGCGGAACTGGGTTCCTGCCTTCGCAGGAACACGGCGTGGCTGGGGCAAACTATCCCTTCAAATCCAGCCCGGCGACGTTGAATATGAAGGGAAATATCTTGTCCTTCGGCCCCACGACCAGGTTCACCTTGATTGTCTTGCTGCCCTTGATCGCCTCATAGGGTCTGGCGGCGGGCAGGATTTCGATGCCGTCCTTATTCTCCGTCATCCGGCCTTTCCATTCGTGGGTCTTGCCGTCATCCGTGATCGCCATGACCTTGCAGTCCGACAGGTCGCAGGCGAAGGGCGCGCCCACCAGCTTGACCGTCACGTCCGCCCCGCCCTCCTGCATGGGCTGGACAAGCAGCACGCCGAAAGTATCGGCCGCCGTCATGGTCTGCACGCTGTTGGCGCTGCCGATATAGGCGACCTTGGGCTTTCCGCCCTCGCCGCCCTCATATTTCCAGACCTGCCCGATCCGGTCGCGCTGCGTCGGCGCCTTATCCTCCGGGGAGGAGCAGGCCGCGACCAGTCCCATGGCGGCCAGTGCCCAAAGGGTGCGCATCTCTTCTCTCCTTGCCCGTCGTTACGGGAGGAGAACGCGTCGGCGCGGCGGGGTTTCCCTCCGCTCAGCGATAGCGGGCGGCGGTTTCCCGGATCAGCGCGATCATGTTGGGGATGCCCTGCGTCCGGTTGGAGCTGAGCTGGTTGCGCAGGTCGAACGGCGCGAGCGCGGATTCGATGTCGGTTTGGGCGATGGCGGCGGGTGGCTGGTCCTGCACGGTCAGCAGCACCAGGGCGATGATCCCCTTGGTGATCGCGGCGTTGCTGTCGGCCAGGAAATGGAGGCGTCCGTCCTCCAGCACGGTCGGATAGACCCACACCGCCGCCGAACAGCCGCGCACCAGCGTCGCATCGGTCTTGAGCGCGTCGGGCATGGGTTCCAGCGCCTTTCCCAGGTCGATCAGCAGGCGATAGCGGTCGTCGGCGTCGAGAAATTCATATTCTTCGACCAGGTCGGCAAGGACGGGCGGTTGGCTCATGGCCGCCATATAGGGGGAAAATCGGGCGGGGGAAGCATTATCCCGCCGGGTGGGTGCCGTCCGGATGGGGCGGATGGCTCGCTGCGCTCGCGCCCACCCCTGGCCCCCTCCCGCTTGCGGGAGGGGGAATATTTGGGATTATAGATCGACGCCGGCGGCGATGGCTTCCAGTTTGCGGATGCGTTCCTTGAGGTCGGCCACCTCGATCCGGGTCGCGGTGGAGGGCGGCGCGGCGTCATCCGAACCGCGGGCGAGTTCCGCCCGCTTGAGGTCCAGCCAGCCGTTCCAGCCGCGCAGGGCGGTGACGGCGACGATGGCGAGCCCGGTCAGGGCCGCGACCGCCAATGTCAAGGTGATGAGGGGGTCCTGCATATCGTCCTCCCTGTGATGATGGGCCGCGTCAGTCGCGGTCCCGAAGCCTGTCGAATTCGCGCTCCAGCGCGGTGCTGCTGTCCGTCGCCAGCCGTTCCAGCACGGCGACCCGGTCCTTGAGCGCCTTCACCTCCGCCCGGAGCCGTTCGGCTTCCGGATCGGGGCCGCGCTGGACCAGTTCCTCGCCCTTGTGGCGGCGGACGATGCCATATTTGGCGCGAACGACGCTGGCGATTGCCGCTATGGCGACGATGGCGACGACCATTTCAAACGGATTCATGACTTTTTTCCCTTGCTGAGCGGGGGGCCCTTCAGTTGGCGGGGCCGCGCAGACGCTCGATTTCCCTGTTCAATGCGTGACTTTCATCGGTCACGATGCGCTCGACCACGGCCAGCCTGTCCTTCATCGATCCGAGTTCGGCGCGGAGCCGGGCGTTTCGTTCCGGCATGGCAGACCTCCCTCCTTCCGCTCCCCCAATGGGCGCGGCCTATCAGATGTTCGATTTCTCAGACAAATCGGCCGATTTTTCGACGGGCTCCCCAGCCTGTTCGATAAACGGCGTGGGGCACGCAATTCCGCCAGCGCAGGCTGTCGATCTCTTCCGCCAGCCGGGTGTTGCGGCTGGTGTAGTAGGTTTCGATGTCCGCCAGGCGCCGGTCGATGTCGCGGAACTTGGACCGCACGTCGCGGGTGGAGCGCGCCGGATTGGCGCGCACGCCCTGCCAGAATTTCTCGTCGTCCCGGTCGGCATAGAGGCCCGACGGCTTGTTGTCCGCGATCACGCCGATGGCGAAATAGGCGAGCAGCGTCCAGCCGATGATGAAGAAGGACAGGAACATCGCGACCCTGACCCAGACCACGTCGATCCCGGTATAGTCGGCGATTCCGGCGCAAACGCCCATGAACTTGCCGTTCTGCTTGTCGAGGTAGAATTTGGTGCGGCGGGCGCTCATGTCAGTTCCTCCGGTCGAAGCTGTAATCGTCCGTCTCCTGCGGACGCGAAGGGCGGAAATCGGGATTGTCGGCGGCGACGATCCGTTCGACCGTCATCAGCCGCTCCTCCAGCCGCCGGGCGAGCAGGTGAAGCTCGTCCAGCAGCCGCTCATCCTCATCGGTGATCTTGGGGGCCTGCTTCCATTTGGTGACATAGTGGAAGATCAGCCAGGGCATGCCGATGAACAGCATGCCGCAGATCATGATGGGCAGGAACACGTCGTCCATGCGTCATTCTCCCTTCTGCATGCTGGCTTTCAGGGCCGCGAGTTCGGCGTCGACCTTGTCGGACGCCTGCAACTCGGCGATCTCCTCCTCCAGCGTCTTGGGCTGCTGGCCCAGGGTCGCGGCATCGGCGCGCCCTTCGGCCATGTCGACCCTGCGTTCCAGCATGTCGAAGCGGGCGAAGGCGTCGTTCACCTTTTCTCCGGCATAGGCTTCGCGGACGCGCAGGCGATTCTGGGCGCTTTCCATCCGGGTCACAAGGCTGTTCTGGCGGGCGCGGGCCTCGCGCAGCTTGGCCTGGAGCTTGGCGATATCCTCTTCGGAGGCATGCAGGGCTTCGTCCAGCACCGCGATTTCGTGCGAAAGCTGTTCGGCCATGTCGGCCGCCTTCTGCTTTTCGACCAGCGCGGCCTTGGCGAGGTCTTCGCGGTCCTTGCTTAGCGCAAGCTGGGCCTTTTCCGTCCAGCTATGCTGCAAGCCCTCCAGCTTGGCGATGTGGCGGCGCATCTCCTTCTGGTCGGCGATGGTGCGGGCGGCGGAGGCGCGCACCTCCACCAGCGTCTCCTCCATTTCGAGGATGATCATGCGGATCATCTTCGCCGGATCTTCCGCCCGGTCGAGCAGGTCGGTGACATTGGCGGCGATGATGTCGCGGGTGCGGGAGAAAATACCCATTTGAACTTCACTCCTGGTACGAACTTGTGTGGCGGGCCTTACGCCAGATAGTGCAAGGCCGCGGGGCATTCGGGGTTCACGAGCAGCGGCGTTTCGCTGGCGCGCGCCGGGCCGACCGCCGAAAGGATCAGGGTCGATCCGAACAGGACGGAGGCGATGGCGACGGACAGGAACTGGCCGATTTCGCGGACGCTGTTGCTTTGCTTTTCCATGATGAAACTCCTGAACCTTGGCCTTCATATCGTGCCGCTTGATCGATCAGCGGCTTCGGCATTCGATATTGCAGAAGCCGTGCCAATTTCTGGAAATGGCGGAATTTCGCGGTTTTTTACGGGCGTTCAAGAATAAGGCTTGCCGAAAGGTGGGAAATTTCACCATAAGTTGGGCATGGAGAAAAATACCCAGTTCGTCGGCCAGTCGCTGGCCTTTCTGGATGCGGTCGAGCAGGCCGGGCGCGCCGCCGAACTCAACCGGCCGGTGCTGGTCATCGGGGAGCGCGGGACGGGCAAGGAACTGATCGCCGAGCGCCTTCATCGCCTGTCGCCGCGCTGGGGCGAGCCGCTGATCGTCATGAACTGCGCCGCCTTGCCGGAAACGCTGATCGAGGCGGAACTGTTCGGCCATGAGCAGGGCGCCTTCACCGGCGCGGCGCGGACGCGGGCGGGCCGGTTCGAGGAGGCGGACGGCGGCACATTGTTCCTGGACGAACTGGGCACGCTGTCCATGGCGGCGCAGGAGCGGTTGCTGCGCGTGATCGAATATGGGGAGGTGACGCGGATCGGCGCGTCCAAGCCGATGACCGTCGACGTGCGGATCGTCGCGGCGACCAACGAAGACCTGCCCGCCGCCGCCGACGCCGGGCGGTTCCGGCCCGACCTGCTGGACCGGCTGAGTTTCGAGGTCATCACCCTGCCGCCGCTGCGGGCGCGGGAGGGGGATGTGGCGGTGCTGGCGGATCATTTCGGGCGGCGCATGGCGGCCGAGATCGGCTGGCCGCAATGGCCGGGCTTTTCCGCCGCCTGCATGGCCGAGCTGGAGGCGCATGAGTGGCCCGGCAATGTGCGCGAACTGCGCAATGTGGTGGAGCGGGCCGTCTATCGCTGGAATGAGCCGGGGCGGCCGGTCGCGGCGATCATGTTCGATCCCTTCGCCTCGCCGTGGAAGCCCAGGCCCATGACGGTTGCCAAGGTCGAGATGGCTCCGGCGCCGTCATCGGTGGCGGCGGCGAACGGGCATGAGGCGGTCACGGACCTGAAATCGGCGGTCGACGCGCATGAGGCGGCGATCGTTCGGGCGGCGCTGGAGCGGTATCGCTACAACCAGCGGGCGACGGCGAAGGGCTTGGGGCTGAGCTATGACCAGCTTCGCCATTGCATGAAGAAGCATGGGTTGAGCGCGGGGTAGCGCTACGTGCTCCTTCATCACCGCGTCGGCACGGGTTCCGCGCCGGAATAGTCGTAGAAGCCCTTGCCGGTCTTGCGGCCGAGCCAGCCTGCCTCGACATATTTCACCAGCAGCGGCGCGGGGCGGTATTTGGGGTCCCCGGTCGTGCCCTGAAGCACCTTGCAGATTTCCAGGCAGGTATCCAGGCCGACGAAATCCGCCAGCGTCAGCGGACCCATGGGATGGTTGAGGCCCAGCATCACGCCCTTGTCGATGTCGACGACGCTGCCCACGCCCTCGCCCAGCGCGAAGATCGCTTCGTTCAGCATCGGCAGCAGGATGCGGTTCACCACGAAACCCGGCGCGTCGAAGGCGTGGACCACCTGCTTGCCCAGGCTGGCGGCGAAGCCCTCCACCGCCGTCACCGTTTCAGGGCTGGTGGCGAGGCCGCGAATGACCTCCACCAGCGCCATCACCGGCACCGGGTTGAAGAAATGGACGCCGACGAAGCGGCTGGCGTCGGGCGCGGCCTGGGCCAGCCGGGTGATCGGGATGGAGGAGGTGTTGGACGCCAGGATCGCGTCCTGCGCCAGCAGCGCGCCGACATTGGCGAAGATGGTCCGCTTGATCTCTTCCCGTTCGGTCGCGGCCTCTATCACCAACTGGCAGGCGGCGAGCGGGGCGATGTCGCCCGCCGGCGCGATCAGGGCGATGGCGGCGTCGGCGTCGGCCTGCGCCAGCTTGCCCTTCTCCACCGCCTTGGCGAGCAGGCGGATGATGCCGTCGCGGCCCTTTTGCGCGCGCGACAGGTCGACGTCGGACAGGATCACTTCATATCCCGCCTGCGCCGCCACCTGCGCGATGCCCGCGCCCATCTGGCCCGCGCCGATCACGCCCACGGTCCGAATATCCTTCATCGCCGAAAACCCTCCTGCCGAATCCTCTTCGCCAGCCCCCTAGCGCCATGGCGGGCAGGCCGCCAGAGCTTCCGCGCGGCGGGAAAGCGGACGGAAAGCCCCGGACGGTCGGCGGAGTGCCGATTTCTGCGATTTCCCGCTTTGCGCCCTGCCTGCTTGATGGTTAAAAGCCCCGGCATGTCCGTTTCAGACCCGCTGCCCGCGCCGGCAACCGGAAGGTTCATCGCCGCCGAGCATCACTTCCCGCTGCGCGTCTATTTCGAGGACACCGATCTTTCGGGGCTGGTCTATCACGCCAATTATCTGCGCTATATGGAGCGGGCGCGGTCGGACATGCTGCGCATCGCCGGGATCGACCAGCGCGGCAATCTGGAGGGGGGAGAGGGCGTCTATGCCGTCACCGACCTGCAATTGCAGTATCGCCGCCCCGCCCGGCTGGACGACGACCTGATGGTGGTGAGCCGCGTCATGAAGGTGGGCGCCGCTTCATGTTCCATTCATCAGAGGGTCATGCGCGGTGAGGAATTACTGACGGAGGGCGATGTTTCCGTCGCCTTCCTGACGCCCCAGGGCCGCCCGCGCCGGCAACCCAAGCCCTGGATCGACATTTTCAGCCGTTTGATGAGAGGGGAAGACATCCGCCCATGAGCCTTTCGATGCCCGACGTTGGCCTTGCTGTCGGCAGTGCCGCGCAAGCCGCCACCATTTCGCCGCTGGCCCTGTTCCTTCAGGCCGACATCGTCGTGAAGGTGGTGATGCTGGGCCTGCTGCTGGCCAGCATCTGGACCTGGGCGATGATCATCGGCTTCAGCTTCACGCTGCGCAAGGCGAGCAAGCAGAGCCGCGCCTTCGAACAGGATTTCTGGAAGGCGGAGGATATAGACCGCTTCTACGAGGCGCGGGGCAAGTCCGAATTCCCCGCCGCCAGGGTGATGGCCGCGGGCGTCACCGAATGGCGCCGCTCCACCGCGCAGAAGGTGATCGACCGGGAGGGCACCCGCGACCGGCTGTCGACCGCCATGTCCAGCACCATCGCGGCGGAGGTCGACCGGCTGTCGGACCGGCTGAACATATTGGCCACCATCGGGTCGGTCGCGCCCTTCGTCGGGCTGTTCGGCACGGTCTGGGGCATCATGCGCGCCTTCACCAGCATCGCGGCGGAGCAGAACAGCAGCCTGGCGGTCGTGGCGCCGGGCATTGCGGAGGCGCTGTTCGCCACCGCCATCGGCCTGTTCGCGGCGATTCCGGCGGTGATCGCCTACAACCGCTTCAGCCATGGCATCAACCGGATGGAATCGGGGCTGACGCGCTTTGCCGACGGCTTCTATTCGACGTTGAGCCGGGAACTGGAGGCGCAGCGGTGACGCTGTTCGCAAACATCGTCATCCCGGCGGAAGCTGGGATCTCGTGCCCCCGGCGTCGTGCTATCCGGCCTGAGATGCCAGCTTTCGCTGGCATGACGAGTAAAGGGGGACGCCTGTAATGGCCATGTCCGGACCTCCCTCCGCGCGTCGCGGGCGCGGGCGCGCGCCGATGGCGGACATCAACGTCACGCCGCTGGTCGACGTGATGCTGGTGCTGCTGATCATCTTCATGGTGACGGCGCCTTTGCTGGTGACGGGCGTGCCGGTGAACCTGCCCGAAACCCGCGCCAAGGGGCTGGACCAGGACCAGAAGCCGACCGTCGTTTCCATCGACCGGGACGGCGGCGTATTCGTCGACGACGCGCAGATCAGCGACGCGGAACTGCCCGGCCGCCTGGCGGAGATCATGTCCGCCAATGCGGGCAAGGCCGATCCGCCGCAGATATTCCTGCGCGCCGACAAGGGGCTGGACTATGGCCGGGTGATGCTGGTCATGGGCGAGTTGAACCGGGCGGGCCTGAACAAGGTCGCACTGGTCAGCACCGGCTCCGACGCCGCAAGCAGCGGTTCAGAATAGGGGCCATAGGCTTTGGCAATGGATCGCGCGGAGAAAATCGGCCTGGGGGTGGCAACGGCGGGACATGTGCTGCTGTTCGGCCTGCTGTCGTCCGGTTTTCTGGCCACTCCCAACCCGCTGAAATTGAACTCGCCGCCGATGGACGTCAGCCTGGTGGACGAGGTGGCGCTGAAATCGACCGCGCCGCAGGTGTCGACCCAGCCCCCGCCGCCCAGCGCCGCGCCGGAGCAAGGCCCGACCGAGGACG
>NZ_ATDO01000117.1:0-65640 GCF_000445085.1 Sphingobium sp. HDIP04
CGCCGGAAAAACCCAAGCCCGCCGCCGCCGCGCCGGCCAAGGCGTCGCAAAAGCCCGCGGTCAGGCCGAAGCCCAATGCCCCTGCCCGCGCTTCGGGTCAGGGCAAGGCGGAAAAGCCCAAGGGATCGTTGCTGGGCAAGGATTTCCTGAAAGGCATCGATACCGAGGCCGACGCGCCGCGCAAGCCCGCGCCGCCGCCCGCCGCCGCCATGGGACCGGCGCAGAAGGCCGCGCTGGACCGTTTGATCGGCGATCAGATATATCGATATTTGAACCTTCCATCCGGCGCGGACGTGGAATTGCTGGTGGCGTTTCTCGACGTCAAGCTGGACCGCAATGGCCGCGTGATCGGAACGCCTGAGGTCATCGACGTCCAGGGCATCAATGCCAGCAATCGGCCCCAGGTCTCGATCTACAAGGAACGCGCGGTTCAAGCGGTGTTGCGGGCGTCCCCGTTCAAGGGGCTGCCGACTGAATATTATGAACAATGGAAGTGGCTCAGCCCACTGCGAGTCTATGCGAGGAAGGCACGATGAACAGCTTGAAGCTCTGGCTTAAGGGGAATCGTGCTCCTGCGAAGGCAGGAGCCCAGTTCGGAGTTCGGGACTGGGCTCCTGCCTTCGCAGGAGCACGGGGGAGGATGATCCGGTCGCGCCGCTTGCGGGGCCTCGCCTCGCTCGCGGCTGGGCTTCTTCTGGGAGCGACCCCCGCTCTGGCCCAATTGTCGGTCGACGTGACCGGGGACATCGACAGCAGCCTCAAGATCGTGGTTCCCGCGCTGCCTGCGCAGGCGGAGGTTTCCACGCCCGCCGGTTCCTCGACCGAACTGGGGCGCAAGATCGCGGAGGTGATCGCCGCCGACCTCAAGGGGTCGGGCCTGTTCGATCCTTCCGGGCCGAACGGCATCCCGACCATCGCCTTTCCCGAAGTCACCAATCCCGCCTATGACAAATGGGGCGCCTATCAGGCGCTGGTGCAGGGTTTCGTGCGCACCACGGGGGGAGAGGCGGACATCACCGTCGGCTGCTATCTCTACGACGTGGCGTTGAAGCAGGAACTGACGCGGCAGGGCTATGTCGTCGCGCCCCGCGACTGGCGGCGGGCCGCGCATAAATGCGCCGACGCCATCTATGCGCGGCTGTCGGGCGAAAGCCCCTTCTTCGACAGCCGCATCGCCTATATCGCGGAGAGCGGACCCAAGGGGAACCGCACCAAGCGCCTGGCGATCATGGATTCGGACGGCGCCAATCACCGCTTCATCACCAACGGCCAGTCGATCGCGCTGACGCCGCGCTTCTCGCCCGATTACAAGTCGATCGTCTATGTGAGCTACCTGAACAACCGGGTGCGCATCTATGTCTACGACATCGGCACGGGCAAGCAGCGGCTGGTGACGGAGAGCAGCAATGCGACCTTCGCGCCGCGCTGGTCGCCCGACGGGCGCAACATCCTCTTTTCCATGGCCATCGCGGGCAATACCGACATCTATCGGGTATCGTCCGGCGGCGGCGCGCCGCAACGCCTGACCACCGCGCCGGGCATCGACGTCGGCGGCAGCTATTCGCCGGACGGCCGCCAGATCGTCTTCGAAAGCGACCGTTCGGGCAGCCAGCAAATCTATGTGATGAACGCCGACGGTTCGGGCCAGCGCCGGATCAGCCATGGCGGCGGCCGCTATGCGACGCCGGAATGGAGCCCGCGCGGCGACCTGATCGCCTTCACCAAGATTTCCGGCGACTTCAAGATCGCGGTGATGACCCCCAGCGGCGACAATGAGCGCATCCTGACCAATGGCTGGCAGGACGAACAGCCGAGCTGGTCGCCCAATGGCCGCGTGCTGCAATATTTCCGCACCACGCCGGGCCGGGAGGGCAGCAGCCAGGTGTGGCAGGTCGACCTGACCGGCGTGAACGAACGGCGCATACCGACGCCGCTCAGCGGTTCGGACCCGGCCTGGGGTCCGCTGCTACCTTAATCTGCATCAGATCGGAACCGAAACGTCCTGACTGCGTAACGACTTTAGACCCTGTGTTGAGGAGCAACCCGATGAAACTTTCCCGTCCCTTGCTGATGGCGACCGCCATCGTGGCTCTTGCCGCCTGCTCGAAGAAGCCGCCGCAGGAACTGCCGCCCGCGCCCGGCGGCGATGCTTCCGCGCAGACCGGCGGGCCGGCCACGCCCACCGGCCCGGTCAAGGGCAGCCAGGAGGATTTCGTCGCTTCGGTCTCTTCGGACCGCATCCTGTTCGACACCGACCAATATGATGTCGACGCGCAGGACCAGCAGATATTGCAGAGCCAGGCCGCCTGGTTGCAGCAGAACCCCAATGTCCGCGTGACCATCGAAGGGCATGCCGACGAACGCGGCACCCGCGACTACAACATCGCGCTGGGCGAGCGCCGGGCCAATGCGGCGAAGAACTATCTCGCTTCGCTGGGCATCGACGCGGGCCGCATCACCACCGTCAGCTATGGCAAGGAACGCCCGGCGGCGCTGGGTTCGGACGAGGCCGCCTGGGCGCAGAACCGGCGCGCGGTGACGGTCACCGTCCAATATTGATCCTGTGAAGCATTGGGGTCGCGCCAGCTTCATGACCCGCCGGTCCCTGGGATCGGCGGGTTTTCTTTTTTTGGGGGAAGCGCGACATGCTCCTGCGCAGGCGGGAGTCCAGTTTCAACGTCGAACTGGGTTCCTGCCTGCGCAGGAACACGGCTCGACTCAGGACCAGCCGCCGCCAAGCGCGAGGAAGATCGCGATCTGGTCCTGCACCAATTGCACCCGCGCCGCCGCCGCCGAAGCCTCCGCATTGGCGAGCGAGCGTTGCGCGTCCAGCAGGGACAGGAAATCACCCCGTCCGAAGCGGAACAGCTTGCCCGCCTGCGCCGCCGAGACGCCCGCGCTGTCCCGCGCCCGGTCCAGCGCCGCCGTCTGGTCGGCATGGCGGCGGTAGCTTTCCAGCGCGGTCTCGGTCTGGCGCAATGCCTCCAGCACCGTTCCATCGAAGCGGGCGAGATCGGCCTGCACCTGCGCGTCGGCCTGCGCGATCCGCGCCCTGACGACCGGGCGGTTGGGGAAGCTCCAGCTCAGCAGCGGCCCCAGGCTCATGCCGAAGCTGGTGCCCGAACCCGCGCTCCTGAGCGGTCCGGCGAGGCCCAGCGATCCGCCGATGCCGATCTGCGGATAGAGGTCAGCCGTCGCCACGCCGACGCGGGCGGTGTCGGCGGCGATGCCGCGTTCCGCCTGCCGGATGTCGGGCCGCCGCCGGATCAGCGCCGCGCCGTCGCCCACGGGCAGGGCCGCGTGCAGCATCGGCAGGGTTGCGCAATCCTCCACGTCCTTCGGATAATCCGCCGGGGCGCGGCCCAGCAAGGTCGCCAGCAGATACAGGCCGCCCTGCCGCTGCGCCGCGAAGGCGGGCAGACCGGCCTCGCTGGCGTCGACCGCCGCCTGCGCCCGGCTGACGTCGAAGGCGGTGCCGCGACCGCCCTTGAACAGCCGCTGGGTGGCGTTGAGAGTTTCCCTTTGCAGCGCCACGACGCGGCGGTTGACGGCCAGCGAATAATTGGCGGCGCAGACCTGCGCATAGGCCCTGGCCGTCGCCGCCGCGACGCTGACGCGCACATAGTCGCGCGCGGCCGCCACGGCTTCGACATCGGCGGCGCTCGCCTCTATGGCGCGCCTGATCCGGCCGTTGAGGTCAAGCGGATAGGAGGCGGAAAGGCCCAGATCATAGCCGACCACGCCCGGCAGGCTCTCCGCCGTGCCGGAGGGCCGGGCCAGGGTGGCTCCGCCGCTGACGGTGGTGCCGACGGTCCGCCCGGCCTCCGCCTCGCGCAGCACGGCCTGCGCCGCGCTGAGGTTGGCGTCGGCCACGCGCAGGTCGGTGTTGGCGGCGAGCGCCTGTTCGACCAGCGCGTCCAGACGGGGATCGTCATAGAGCCGCCACCAATGGTCGGGCAGTTCGGCATTGCTGAAGCGGGCGTCCTGCGCCGACAGGAAAGCGCCCTGCGCGGCGGGGGCGGTTGCGGCGGACTTTTCCGGGGGGCGGTAGTCCGGGCCTGCCGTGGCGCAGGCGGCCAGCGCGAGGGCCATCAGGGGTGTCCATATCTTTGTCCTGCGCCTGCTTGCTTGGGGTGAAGGCTGGCGGCTTCCCAAGAAAGGAAAGGGCTTCGACAAGCTCAGCCCGAACGGGGAGAAGGTGCCAGAAGGCAGGAGGTTACGCATGGCGGCACTGTTCCGGCTTTGCGTTCTTCCGCGCCGGTTCGATGGTCACGGTGGCGGTGCGACCGGCGATCAGCTTCACCTCCGCCGGTATGTGGGTCAGCTTCACCCGCACCGGAATGCGCTGGGCCAGGCGCACCCAGGAGAAGGTCGGCTCCACTGTCGGCAGCAGATTGCCCGAATCCGAACGGCTGCTGTCGTTGATGCCATAGGCGATGCTGTCGACCCGCCCGTGCAGATCCTGCGCCTCGCCCATCAGCCGGACCGTCACCGGCGCGCCGATGCAGACCAGCGGCAGCTTGGTTTCCTCGAAATAGCCCTCGACGCGCAGGCTGTCGCGGTCGACCAGCGCCATGGCCTGCTGCCCCGCGGCGACGAAATCGCCCGGATGCAGGTCCAGGTTCGTGACCACGCCGTTGACCGAAGCCACCACCTGCGTCCGTTTCAGGTTGAGGGCGGCGGCGTCCCGCGCGCTCATCGCCTCGGCCAGCGCGGCCTGCGCCGTGGCGACGCGGGCGACATTCTGCTCATGCGCTTCCTTGGCCACCAGATCGCCCAGGGCGACGTCGCGGGTCGCCTCCCGCCGGGCCTGGCCCAATGTCGCCTTGGCGCTGGCGATCCGCGCCTCCGCCTGCTCCACCGCCAGCGCATAGCGGGGCCGGTCGATCACGAACAGCAGGTCGCCCGCCTTCACCGCCTGATTGTCGTGCACGGCGACGGACGTCACCAGCCCGCCAATGTCGGGCGTCACCCGCACCACATCGGCGCGCACCCGCCCGTCGCGGGTCCAGGGGCTGCGCTCATAATGATTCCACATCCATATGGCCGCCAGCAGGGCGGCGATGACGATGACGATGGTGGCGGCGCTGCGGCCCAGCGTGGCGGCCAATGTTGAAAAGGGGCGGTTCATAGGCGGATTCCAAGGGTGGGGACGAGGATGGCGAGCGCGCCCAGCATCAGCACGAAGATGCTGAGGTCGACCGCCGCCCGATAGGCGAGGAAACGGTAGAGGCCGAAGGCGCCGATCAGCCGGGTCACCCCCCAGCTCAGGATCAGCGCGACCAGCGCCAACAATAAAAGCGTCGGCACATAGACGCCGCCCAGGGCGATTTCTCCGGTCATGCAGCGGCCCTCCGATAGCCTTCGCTCTCCGGGAACAGGTTGCGGCGCAGGCTGACCAGCGCGAGGATCGCCTGCCGCCGGATCGCGGCGCTGGGATTGCGGGACAGGTCGCCGATCGCATGGTCGATGTCGGCGAGCAGGGCCGGGCGGGCGGGTGCCGGCGCGTCCGCGTCCAGCCCGCGATAATGCGCGCCCACCCCGGTCAGCACATCGGCCAGCGGCGCGGCTTCATCGGCGGGCAGGTCCAGCCGCAATTGCCGCAACTCGCCGATGGCGACCCCGGTCCGCAGGTCGCGCAGCGCATCGTAGAGCGGTTGCCCGCTGTCCGACCGGGTCGCCGCCAGACGGGGAGCGAGCAGGGCGATGCGGTCCAGCATGCGGTTGATCCAGCCGCGCACGTCGGGCGGCGTCATCAGCGTGGCGCGATTGGCGATGTCGTTCCAGCCCGCCCGTACCGTGCGCCGGATCGCCCGCTCGACGCCCGCCGACTGCAACAGCCCGGCCATGACGATGGCGAACCAGAGGCCGACCAACTGCGCCACCGTGCCGTTGGCATAGGCGGCGAAGGCGTCCCGGTAACGGTCCGACAGCAGCACCGGGCTACCCAGCCCCAGCAATGTCGGCAGGGCGATGCCCATCCAGCGGGGCGACGCCATCATCGTGCCCAGCAGCAGCAGCACCGGCGCATAGGCCGCCGCCAGCATGGCGAACCCGTCCAGGCGCGGCATGATGACATAACCGTAGACCGCGCCGATCAGCGAAGCGGCGATGGTGCCGATCATGAAGCCCTTGAGCGGGGCCAGCGGATTGTCCGACCCGGCGAACAGGGAAAGGAACACGCCCGCCAGCATCACCGCCGTACCGCCGTCCCTCCACCCGCTGCCGATCCACAGGGCGCAACCCAATGCGATGGTGACGAAGGCGCCGAAGGCGCCGCGCGCCGCCCCGGCATGATCCCTGTGCAGTTCGCGGTTGCGCCGCCCCTCCAGCAATTCGCCGACGCGGGGACTCACCGCCTCGCGCCGGTGCGTCACCATCTGGTCGTAGAGGTCGCGGCAGTCGCGATGCGCCGCGATCAGCGTGGCCAGCCGGGCGAACAGGCTGAGGCGCATCATCTCCGCCCAGCCCATCTCCTCCCGCGCCGCGGGCTCCAGCGCGGCGCAGCGGGCGATCAGCGCGTCCGCCTCCGCCGTGCGCGCGGCGATATCCTCGCCAGGGTCGACGATCCAGGCGCGGATGTCGGCGATCAGCTTCCGGACGGGCGGCGGCACCTTGCCGCCGCTGGCCGCCTTCAGCATCGCCAGACGGTCCTCCACCGCCGCGCCCAGCGGCAGCAGCAGCGAAAGCTGGTCCTGCATCGCCCGCACCGTGCGCACGCGGGGGGCCAGGCGGCTGATGTCGAAGGGCAGGTGCACCGACATCTGGTGCAGTTCGGTGATATCCTGCGCCAGGCGGCGGCGTTCCTGCGCCAGCCCCTCCACCGGCTCCAGCGCGATGGCGTCATGGGACCAGCGTTCGGCGTCGCGCAGCATCGCCTGCACCCGCGCCAGCAGCAGGTCGGTGATGGAGCCGGGGAAGACGACGCCGTGGACCAGGCTGCCGCACAGGATGCCCAGGGTGATTTCCTGCACGCGCAGCGTGGCCACGGTGAAGATGGCCTGGGGCGTGTCGACGTCGGGAAAGACGATCAGGCAGGCGCTGTAGCCCGCCAGCACGAACATATAGGATCGCGGCGTCCGGTCGAGCAGAGAGATATAGACGCAGGCCGCCACCCATGAGGCCATGGCCAGCGACAGCAGTTCGGGAGAATTGACCAATGGCGGCACGACGGCGACCGAAAAGACCGCGCCGGTCAGCGTGCCGATGGTGCGGAACACCGCCTTGGAAATCACCGCGCCCGCCAGCGGCTGGGCGACGATATAGCTGGTGAGGAAGGCCCAATAGGGCCGCTCCAGCCCGATGCTGAGCGCCGCATAGAGCGCCAGCATCGCCGCCGCGAAACATTTGAGGGAGAAGAGCGCGGCCGGCCAGCCGATGCGCTCGCCAAAGGCCTTCATGTCAGCACTGCCCCCGCCGCTCGGCCATGCGCCGTTCCAGCAGGCCCAACAGGTTGACGAGGATTTCGATGGCGGTGTCGGGCACGCCCTCCAGCAGTTCGCGCCGCAAATTGGCCAGCCGGGCCTCGATCTGGCCCACCAGTTCCTTCCCCTCCGGCGTGAAGGCGATGCGGTTCGAGCGGCGGTCGTCGGGATTGGGCACGCGCTCGACAAGGCCCGCCGCCTGCAACTGGTCCAGCGTCCGCACCAGCGAGGGCTGGGCGATGCCCAGTTCCTCCGCCAGGTCGGCCTGCCGCGCATCCGGACCGAGCCGGTCGAGATAGATGAGGCACCAGCCCGCGCTGTTGGATACGCCGAATTCCGCCAGCGCCAGATCGGCCAGCTGCCGCCACTGGCGGGATACCTGGGGCAGCTTGTGCGCGAGGATGCGCTTGAGTTCAGATCGGGACATCTTTCTTAGATAGCTAACTAATATTATGCGTCAAGGGATATTGTTATTCCTCCCCATCGGGAGATGGGGAGGGGTACCAGCCGGAGGCTGGTGGAGGGGAATGGGGCACGACCTTCGAATTTCCCCTCCACCACTCGCTTCGCGAGCGGTCCCCCTCCCCACGCTGCGCGTAGGGAGGAATAGGAAGGGGGCGGGGTACTTCTGTTCCCCGCCCCCTTCCTGTCACCATCGAATCGTTAGGCCCGGCGCGTGCCGGAAAAGCCCGCCGCGCCGAAGGCGCCGAGCTGCATCGTGCCGGTGATGCTGTCGCCGCTCACTTCCGCCTCGCATTCCAGCGTCATCGGCATGGGGATGGTCATGTTCATCTTCCAGACCAGCCTGTTGCCGTCGACCTTGCCGTCCGCCACGTCGAGCGAACCCATCATGCCCGCGAAGGTGCCGTGGAAACTGTCCCCGGAACTGATGACGGTCAGCACGCCGTTCTGGTCGCCCATCGGGGTCTTCGCCACGCAATCATAGGCGCCGTCCACTGCTGCCATAGCACTTCTCCTTTACGTAACCGTCAATCGGCCAATGTGCCCATTTCCACCGGCAGGCCGACCGCGTCAAGCTGCGGCTTCACCAGTTTCGCGTCGCCCACCACCACCCAGATCAGCCGGGCGGGATCGATCGCCTCCCGCGCCGCCTTGTCCAGGTCCGCCGCCGTCATCGCCCGGTAGACGCCCGGAAGCGTCTCATAATAATCGTCCGGCCGCCCCAGCATCCGGTTGCGCATCATCGCGGCCAGCAGGTCGGACGAGGTTTCGAAGCTGCCCGGCAGCGACAATATCTGGCTGTTGATCGTCTGGTTGCGTTCCGCCTCGGTCGTGCCCTTGGCGGTCAGGAAGTCGCCGATATCCTTGCGCGCCGCGATAATGGACTCGCCGGTCTTGTCGGTCTGCACCGGGGCATAGACCAGCAGCGGGATCGTTTCCTTGACGCCCGGCAGCGCGCTGCCCGCATAATAGGCCCAGCCCTTCGTCTCCCGCAGGTCCATGATCAGGCGGGAAGTGGAACTGCCGCCCAGCACTTCGTTGGCGGTCAGCAGCGTCACCGGATTGTCGGTGCCCGCCTTGTTGGTGAGCAGGCCGGCGAGGATCATCGACTGCGGGCTTTGCGGCTTGTCGACCAGGATGATGCGGGAGGGCCGCATCATGCGGTCCATGCGGAAGAGCTTTGCGCCCTTCGCTGCCTTGGGCGCCTTCCAGTCGCCGAACCGCTTTTCCAGCAGCGGCATCACGTCGGCCAGCGTCGTGTCGCCGGTGACGAAGATGGTCGCATTGTCGGGCCGCAGCCATGTGTCGTGGAAGGCGACCAGATCGGCCCGCGTCACTGCCTTGACGCCGCTTTCCGTGCCCGAGCCGGTGAAGGGAATGCCGTAGGGATGCGACTGCCCATAGAGAAGCGGCGGCAGCAGGCGCTGCGCGATGGGCATGGGTTCGGTCTTTTCCGCCGCGATGCGGGTCAGCACCTGGCCGCGCAGGCGTTCGACCTCCGCCGGGGCGAAGGCGGGGTTGCGGATCACGTCGGCCAGCAGGCCGAGCGAGGCGTCCAGATTGGGCTTCAGCGCATAGAGGCCGACATTGGTGGCGTCCATGCCGTTGCCCGCGCTGATCGAGGCGCCCAGCCGTTCCTGCTCCTCCGCGATCTGGATGGAGCTGCGCGTGGTCGTGCCCTCGTCCAGCAGCGCGGCGGTCAACCCGGCCGTGCCCAGCTTCGCCTTGTCGTCGGCGGCGTTGCCCGCGTCGAAGGATACGGACACCCGCACCACCGGCACCGTGGCGCGGCGGGCGAAGACGATGGGGATGCCGTTTTTGAGCTTCGCATGCTCGACCGTGGGGAATTCCAGATCCTTGACCGGCTCTATGCCCGGTTCGGCGACCTTGGTCGGCGGCGGCGGGGTGGCGGCCACGGGAGCGGGCTTCTTGGGATCGCGGAAATAGGCGGGACGATGGGTGGCGTTGCCCGCCAGCGCATTATCCTCCGCCGAACGCTCGCCGGGCGCGACGGTCAGGCGGAACACCGGCCGCGACAGCCATTTGCGGGCCGCCTCGCTCACCGATTGCGGCGTCGCGGCGGCATAGGCGGCCAGATCCTTCTTATATTTGGCCGGATCGTTGGAATAGACCGCTCCCTCGGCCAGCGTCACCGCCTTGCCGCTGAAACCGCCCACCTTCTCCAGCCCGCCGATGGTGCCGGAAAGCTGCGCCGTCGCGGCGCGCTGCACCTCGTCCGCCGTGGGCCCCTTGGCGAGATAGTCGGCCAGAAGCTGGTCCAGCCGCCTGCCCACCGCCGCCGCGTCCTGCCCCGGCTTCACGTCCACCGTGATCTCCGCGATGGAGAGTTTCTCGAAGGGCTGGATGCTGGCCTTGGCGGCCACGGCGACCTTCTCCCCCCGCACCAATATATTGTCGAGCCGCGACGACCCCAGCCCGCCGAACACCGACATGGCGAGATCGAGCTGGGTCAGATCGTCCGAATTCACCCCCGGCACGATCCAGTTGCGGTAGAGCCGGGTGGCGGCGACATTGTCGTGCATCACCTTCTCGACATCCTTGTCGAGGGTGGGCACGGTCGCGTCGACATCCTGGGGTGCGGGACCGGCGGGGATAGCGCCGAACCATTTTTCGACCTTCGCCTTCGCGGTCGGCACGTCTATGTCGCCCGCCAGCACCAGCACGGCGTTGTTGGGGCCGTAATGGGTTTTGAACCATGTCTGCACGTCGGCCAGGCTGGCGGCGTTCAGGTCCGCCATCGACCCGATGGTGGAGTGGCGATAGGGATGCCCCTCCGGCAGCATCGCGGCCAGTTGCGCATATTCAACGAGACCATAGGGCTCATTCTCGCCCATGCGCTTTTCATTCTGGACGACGCCGCGCTGGGTATCGAGCTTGGTTTGCGTGACGGCGCCCAGCAGATGGCCCATGCGGTCGGATTCCAGGAACAGCGCCCGGTCCAGCGCGCCGGTCGGCACCGTTTCGAAATAATTGGTGCGGTCGAACCAGGTCGTGCCGTTCCAGTCGGTGGCGCCAATGTCCTCCAGCCGCCCGAAGAAAGGCCCGTCCGCATTTTCGGAGCCATAGAACATGAGGTGCTCGAACAGATGGGCGAAGCCGGTCCTGCCCGCCGGTTCGAAGCGGGAGCCGACATGATACCAGATCGACACGCCGACCACGGGCGCCTTGCGGTCGGTGTGGACGATGACGCGCAGGCCGTTCTTCAGCGTGAATTGTTCATAGGGGATGTCCACCGCCGACACGAGGCTGGAGAGCGGCGCAGGCGCGGCCGCGCTGGCCGCCCTGGGCGCGGCGAGGGCCTGCATCGTGGGCGCCAGCGCGAGCGAGGACAGGCCGAGCATCAGGGCCAAGCGACGGGAATGGGGGGAGAAGGTCATGAGCGCCTCATGATGGTCATGGATCGGCAGGCAGCATAGCGGGGCGTTTTAGCCGTGCAATACGCATGTGGGAGAGATGCCTCATCCTCCCGTCGTCATGCTGAACTTGTTTCAGCATCCATCAAGCCTCCTGGACCTGAGCGAGAGGCGAAATGGATGCTGAAACAAGTTCAGCATGACGGTTAAAGGCTAGAGGTCGCTGGACAGACGAAACCAGCGCGCTAGGCTCCTCTTTCAACCATAGAGATTCTCGCACCCGATGCGCCTTCCTTCCTTCGCCTTCGCTTCCACCCTCGCCCTTGTCCTCGCCACCCCCGGCCTCGCCTTGGCCGAACCCTCACCTGCCATCACCGGGGAAGCGATCCGCGCAGACATCGGCTTCCTGGCCGACGACCTGCTGGAGGGGCGCGACGCGGGCACGCGGGGCTATGACATCGCCGCCCGCTATGTCGCCGCGCGGTTCGAGACCTTGGGCCTGCGGCAGGCCGTGCAGGATAGCTGGTACCAGCCCGTGACGCTGGCCGTCGCCCAACTCGACAAGGCCTCCGCCCCCGCGATGACCATCGGCGGCAGGCGCTTCGCCAATGGCGATGACGTCGCGATCGCCGCCTTCGGCCGCGAGCCGAAGCAGAGCATCGAGGCGCAGGCGGTGTTCGTCGGCTATGGCCTGAAATCGGACCGGGAGAAGATAAACGACTATGCCGGGCTGGACCTGAAGGGCAAGTTCGCGGTCGCGCTGTCCGGCTCGCCGGTCGGCATGCCGAGCGAGATCGGCGCGCATCTGGCCGCCGAAAAGTCGCTGGCGGCGCAGCAGGCCGGAGCCATCGGCCTGATCACCATTCCCACCACCAGCTATCTCAATCGCACCCCATGGGAGAAGGTGCGCGACCGGGCGCAGCATCCGACGGTGAGCTGGCTGGACAAGGACGGGCAGCCCTATGTCCGCACCCCCGCCATTCGCGGCACCGGCACGGTGAACGGGGCGGCCGCCGACGCGCTGTTCGCCGGATCGGGCAAGACCGTCGCCGCGATCCGCGCCCAGGCGGAGAAGAAGGGCGCCCGGCCCAGGGGCTTCGCGCTGAAGCCCGTCGTCCGCATCGACCGCGCCAGCAGCGTGGAGACCGCGCCCAGCCGCAACGTGCTGGCGGTGCTGCCCGGTTCCGACCCGGCGCTTTCGCATGAATATGTGCTGCTGATGGCGCATCTCGACCATCTGGGCGTCAGGGAAAGCGCCAAGGGACCGGACAAGGTCTATAATGGCGCGATGGACAATGCGTCGGGCGTGGCGACCATGCTGGCGGTGGCCAAGGCTTTTGCGGAAAGCGGGGAGCGGCCGAAACGATCCATCCTGTTCGCGGCGGTGACGGCGGAAGAAGACGGGCTGTTGGGGTCGCAATTTCTGGCGAGGAACCCGGTCCTGCCGGCCGGCGGCAAGCTGGTCGGCGTGGTCAATCTCGACATGCCGATCCTGACCTATGATTTTCAGGACGTGATCGCTTTCGGGGCCGATCATTCGACCCTGGGGCCTATCGTCGAGAAGGCGGCGAAGGCCGAGGGCGTTTCGCTCTCGCCCGATCCTCTGCCCGCCGAGGGGCTGTTCACCCGGTCCGACCATTATCGCTTCGTGCAGGAGGGGGTGCCCGCCGTGTTCCTGATGACCGGGTTCGCCGGGCCGGGGAAAGAGGCGTTCGAACATTTCCTGAAGACCGACTATCACCAGCCGTCGGACCAGATGAGCCTGCCCTTCCATTGGGAAGCGGCGGCCAAGTTCGCCAAGGTGAACTATGCCATCGCCCGCGAGATCGCGGACGAGCCGCAGGCGCCGCTCTGGTACAAGGGCGATTTTTTCGGGGACGCCTTCGCGCCGGATGCGCCCAAGGCGGTGAAGCGGTAGGAACGGGATAAGCTCTCATCCGTTCGGGCTGGGCGTAGCAAGGGCTTCGACAAGCTCAGCCCCGCCCCTTCGACTTCGCTCAGGGTGAACGGAGGAGCGCCCTAGGGATATTTGCGTAGGGCCTCTTGTGTTGCTTTTATGCAACATTACATCATGACCAGCTTCACGAAGGGCCAAATTGCAAGAGAGGACTCTGATGAACCTCGAAAAATTCACTGACCGCGCCAAGGGTTTCCTCCAGTCGGCGCAGACCGTCGCGATCCGGATGAGCCACCAGCGCATCGGGCCGGAGCATCTGTTGAAGGCGTTGCTGGAGGACCAGCAGGGCATGGCGTCCGGGCTGATCAAGGCGGCGGGCGGCGATGCGAGCGTGGCGCTGCGCGAAACCGATGCAGCGCTGGCCAGAGTGCCCGTGGTGTCGGGCAGCGGGGCGCAGCAGACGCCGGGGCTGGACAATGACGCGGTGCGGGTGCTGGATTCCGCCGAGCAGATCGCGGCCAAGGCGGGGGACAGCTTCGTCACGGTCGAGCGGCTGTTGCTGGCGCTGACCCTGGCCACCACCACGGCGGCGGGCAAGGCCTTGGCGGCCGCCGGGGTGAAGGCGGAGGGGCTGAACGCCGCGATCAACGCTCTGCGCGGCGGGCGCACGGCCGACACGGCGGGGGCGGAGGATCGGTACGACGCGCTCAAGAAATTCGCCCGCGACCTGACCGAAGCGGCGCGGGCGGGCAAGCTGGACCCCGTCATCGGCCGCGACGAGGAAATCCGGCGGACGATCCAGATATTGGCGCGGCGGACCAAGAATAATCCCGTGCTGATCGGCGATCCCGGCGTCGGCAAGACCGCCATCGCCGAAGGGCTGGCGCTGCGCATCGCCAATGGCGACGTGCCCGATACGCTGAAGGACCGGACGCTGATGGCGCTCGACATGGGGTCGCTGATCGCGGGGGCCAAATATCGCGGCGAGTTCGAGGAGCGGCTGAAGGGCGTTCTGGACGAGGTGAAGGGCGCGGAGGGGCAAATCGTCCTCTTCATCGACGAGATGCACACGCTGATCGGCGCGGGCAAGTCCGAGGGCGCGATGGACGCGGGCAATCTGTTGAAGCCTGCCTTGGCGCGCGGCGAACTGCATTGCATCGGCGCGACGACGCTCGACGAATATCGCAAATATGTGGAGAAAGACCCGGCCTTGCAGCGGCGGTTCCAGCCGGTCTTCGTGGGCGAGCCGACGGTGGAGGACACCATCTCCATCCTGCGGGGCCTGAAGGAGAAATATGAACTGCACCATGGCGTGCGGATCACCGACGGCGCGATCGTGTCGGCGGCGACCCTCTCCAACCGCTACATCACCGACCGTTTCCTGCCGGACAAGGCCATCGACCTGATGGACGAAGCGGCGTCGCGGCTGCGCATGGAGGTGGAGAGCAAGCCGGAGGAGATCGAGACGCTCGACCGGCGAATCATCCAGCTCAAGATCGAGCGGGAGGCGCTGAAGAAGGAGACGGACAAGGCTTCGCAGGATCGCCTGGCGGCGCTGGAGGAAGACCTGGCTAATCTGGAGCAGCAGTCGGCCGAACTTACCCAACGCTGGCAGGCGGAGAAGGACAAGATCGCCGGCGAGAGCAAGCTGAAGGAACAGTTGGACGCCGCGAGGGTCGAACTGGATCAGGCGCAGCGGGCAGGCGACCTCGCCAAGGCGGGGGAACTGGCTTACGGGCGCATTCCCGAACTGGAGCGCAAGCTGGAAGAGGCGCAGAACGTCACCCAGGGCGCGATGCTGCGCGAGGAAGTGACGCCGGAGGACATTGCTTCGGTGGTCAGCCGCTGGACCGGCATTCCCGTCGATAAGATGATGGAAGGCGAGCGGGAGAAGCTGCTCGCCATGGAAGCGGAACTGGGCAAGCGCGTGATCGGGCAGGCGGAGGCGGTGAAGGCCGTGTCGACCGCCGTGCGCCGGTCGCGGGCAGGCTTGCAGGACCCGAACCGGCCGCTGGGGTCTTTCCTGTTCCTGGGGCCGACGGGCGTGGGCAAGACGGAGTTGACCAAGGCGCTGGCCGGATTCCTGTTCGACGACGACAGCGCGATGGTGCGCATCGACATGAGCGAGTTCATGGAGAAGCATTCGGTCGCCCGGCTGATCGGCGCGCCTCCGGGCTATGTCGGTTATGAGGAAGGCGGCGTGCTGACCGAGGCGGTGCGGCGGCGGCCCTATCAGGTCGTGCTGTTCGATGAGGTGGAGAAGGCGCATGGCGACGTGTTCAATGTGCTGTTGCAGGTGCTGGACGATGGCCGCCTTACCGATGGACAGGGGCGGACGGTGGACTTCACCAACACGATCATCGTGCTGACGTCGAACCTGGGCAGCCAGTTCATCGCCTCGCTGGCCGATGACGAGCCGGTAGAGAAGGTCGAGGATCAGGTGATGGACATCGTCCGGGCGCATTTCCGGCCGGAATTCCTGAACCGGCTGGACGAGGTGATCCTGTTCCACCGCCTGGGCGCGAGCCATATGGCGCCGATCGTCGACATCCAGGTGGCGCGGATCGGCAAGCTGTTGAAGGACCGCAAGGTGACGCTGGACCTGACCGACGGGGCGCGGGCGTGGCTGGGGCGGGTCGGTTACGATCCGGTCTATGGCGCGAGGCCGTTGAAGCGGGCGGTGCAGCGCTATCTGCAGGATCCGCTGGCGGATTTGATACTGCGCGGCGAGGTGCCGGATGGGGCCACGGTGAGGGTGGATGAGGGGGATGGAGGGTTGAAGTTGAGTTTGGAGTGATCGTCCTCAACTTGGACCGGATAGGCCAAAAAAAGGGCGCTTCCTGATGGAAGCGCCCTTTCCTCATACCCTTTCGAACCAGTGAAGATCAGTAGTTGAACTTCGCGCCGATGCGGAAATAGCGGCCCAGGATACCTTCGCCACCCTGAACCGGGTTGTAGGCATGGGCGCCATAGGTGATCGTGTCGATCGGCGGCAGCTTGTCGAACACGTTCAGCATGTTGGCGTAGAAGGTGAACTGATCCGTCACCTTGACCTGCGCGTTGAGGTCGAAAGTGATGTAGTCCTTCACCCGACAAGGCAGCGAGCCGTCGTTCAGGCCGCAATCCTTGTAACCGGTGCCTTGGTCCATCGCCGACGTATCGTAGCCACCGAAGAAGTTGGCCGTGCCGCTAAGGGCGAAGCCGCCAAAGTCCAGCGTGTTGGTCCAGGTGCCGCGCCATTTGGGCGTGCCCGAACCAGCCGTCAGGTTGAAGTTGCCGAGCGTACCGTCATAGCGTTCTACCGAACCGTCGGGGAACTCGGTTTCCAGACGGAGAATGTAGCTGGCTTCCAGCGAACTCGACCAACGGATGCCGTCGCTGATCGGCATGTCGATGTTCGCGGCGAAATCCAGGCCTTCCGACTTGATGGTGTTCGCGTTGATGAAGCCCGACTGGACGAACGCGACGCGCGGCTGACGCGGATCGCCCGGCGCAATGGGCACGTCTTCGATGACGTTGAAGCCCGCCGGGATCGGCAGACCGGCATAATAGGCCTGCAGTGCCGGGGTATTGTCGGCGGTCGTGATCGCACCCGTCTTCTTGATATTATAATAATCGACGGAGAAGGACAGGCCCCGCATCGGTTCGACAAGGATGCCCGCCGTGAAGCTGCGCGACTTTTCAGCCTTCAACTCCGGATTGGCAAGCGAGGTCTGACCATAGCTGCCGCTGCGGATATATTGGGGGCATGCGCTGAACGTAGCGACCGTGCAACCATATTGAGCCAGATAAGTGTCGTTGAACAGGCTCTGGTTGTTGGTCACGAAACCCGTGGTCGGGAAGGTTGCGTTGGCTTCACCGAAACTGGGAACGCGGAAACCGCGCGAATAGGTGCCGCGCAGCAACACTTCCTTGATTGGCTTCACCTTCACGCCGATCTTGGGCGAGAAATTGTCGAGGCCGCCGGAATAACGGTCGTAACGTCCCGATGCGTTGACTTCGAGCTGGTCGAAAATCGGCGCATTCAGTTCCGCATAGGCCGAATAGACGCGGCGATCGCCCTTCACGGCGAAGCCGTTCAGACGGTAATAGCGTTCCGTACCGCCGTTGATGTCGGAGTTGATCGACGGCGAGTCGATCGCCTCATAACGGAACGACACACCAACACCGAGCTGCAATGGACCACCCGGCAGGTCGAGCAGATCACCGCTGGCGTTCGCCTGCACCTGCACCATATCCGACGTCGAATTGGCAATCGCCGTCGGCATCAGATAATCCATCGTCGCCTGGCTGTTGGCGTTCGGATTGAGGAAATTGAAGCTGCCGTCCGCGATCACGTCCAGCAGATGCTGGATGTAGACATAGCCGTCCGACTTACGACGCAGATCCATGTGCATCGCGGTCGCGTCGACCTGATAGTTCCACTTGTCGTTGATCGGCCCCTTGATGCCCAACGCGCCGCGATAGGCGCGGGTGCGCGATTCATCATGTTCGATCGAGTTGGGCAAACGGCCAATGAGCGCCGCATTCTGCCCGGATGCCGCGAACGGGTTGTTCGGGTTTAGCGTGCCATTGGCGGCCGTGCAGGCCACGGTCGTGCCGCGCGGGCAGACATAGACCGGTAGCTGCAGGATATTGTTGTTGCCATAATAGGCGACGTTGCCCGAGGTCGAATAGCGCGGGAAGTAAAAAGGCGCCGGCGCGTTCGCGCGGAGCGTGCTGGGCAGGCCGTCATAGGCGACCTTGGTCGTCAGGAAGTTGAATTCTGCATAGGCTTCGCTCGAATCGCCGACGCGGGCGGTGAAGCGGGCCGACAGGCCGTAACGTTCAATATCCGGGTTGATGACGCCATAATTCTTGGTCAGGTCTTCCTGGCAAACGGTGGTGGGCGCGGCAGCATTGGCCGCATCGGCCAGTTCAGCGGCGGTCAGATTGTAAAGGGAGCCGCGCTGGCAAGCGACGGCCGGATTGAGCAACTGATAACGGCCGCTCTGCGTGCCGGTCAGCGCATCGGCCGGACGCACGAACAGGGTGCTTCCGGTGTTGGTCACGACCGGGCTGAACCCCGGATAGGCGCCGTCGGCGTCCAGACCGTCAACGACATTGTTTGGACCGCACACGCCATCATGGCAGATGTTGCGATAATCGTCGCTGTTGTAGGGATAGCGGCGCTGGTCGTTCTTCAGCTGCTTGCTGTTGTAGTAGAAGCCGCTGACATAGGCGTTGTAGCCATTGTCCTCCAGATCGCCGGTGCCGGCGGTCAGCGACAGACGATATTGCTGGCCATCGCCGCGGCTGGAGATGCCACTTTCGACACGGCCGGAAATGCCCTTGAAATTCTTCTTGGTGATGACGTTGACCACGCCCGCAATCGCGTCCGCGCCGTAGCTGGAAGAGGCGCCGTCGCGCAGTACTTCAATATGGTCGACAATGTCATCGGGAATGGTGTTGAGGTCGACAAAGTTGCGCGTGCCGTCATCCGACAGCGGATAATAGGCCGCACGCAAGCCGTCGAACAGGACCAGAGTCGAGTTGGTCGACAGACCGCGCAACGACACGGCCGAAGCACCGGCAGCAAACGCGCCGTTGGCAGAGAAGCTGTTGGTCAGCGCCGGACCGTTATTGGCCGCGATGCGCTGTAGGCCTTCCTGAACGGTGCTGATGCCCCGCTTATCGAGACTTTCAACCGAGACGGTCGTAACCGGCGACGGCGTTTCTGCATCGGTGCGGCGGATGATAGAACCGGTGACGACGATGACATCGCCCTCATCCGCATTGGCACCCTGCGCAGCATCCTGTGCGAAAGTGGGTACGGAGAAGGCCGCGAGGCCGGCGCTGACGAGCGTCAACGCCTGAAGAGCCGCGCCACCGCGCAGCCCGATCTTGGTTATGGTCTTCACTATCCAGTCCCTTGCTCTGGAGGTCCGCGGATTGCCCCGCGCACTTTTCTTGACGCGTGAAGAGGGCGAAAGGAGCCCGACAGCAAACCCTCTTCACACGTGCTGCGCGATACTCTGCGCAGTCGTTTTATGAGTGTAAAGCAGAGTGGAAGGTCGAAAATCGCATTTGACCGGCACTGTAGCAATTATGCCACAGACCGAGAAAAGGAGATTGAACGCCCGTTTAACAACATTGTTACAGGCCTGAGTTTTGGGAGAAAATTTTGCGTTTCGGTGCGGCGAAACGAACGAATAAAATTATAGTTCCGTGAAATATTGCTTCAACTTTGCGGCATCGGCCCCGCCACCAGGAGGGGGTCGATCCGCGCATCATTCCATTTCATGCCCCAGTGAAGATGGGGTCCGGTGGCCCGGCCGGTGGCGCCGATCGCGCCGATGCGCTGTCCTTGGACCACATGTTGGCCGGGAATCACGTCGATCCGCGAGAGATGGAGGAAAGCGCTGTTCAATCCATGTCCATGGTCGATCATCAGCAGATTGCCCTCCAGCGTGAAGGGGCGGTCGGCGGCCAGGATCACTACCCCATCGGCTGGCGCAACGACGGGCTCGCCCGGCGCGCCCGCTATGTCGACGCCGCCATGATAGGCGCCCGGCTGGCCCTGATAGACGCGCTGCGATCCGAACAGGCCGGAGATGCGGCCGATGCGCGGCCAGATGAAGCGCTGGCGCCAGCCCTGCGCGTCCGTCACGACATTGCGCGCAGCAGCGATCCGTTCCAGTTCGGGCTTGCGCAGCGCGAGGAAGGCTTCGGTGCTTTTCGTCGGGCGCAGCGGGGCGTTCACCTGCTCGATCCGCCAGTCGCGGGGCGCGACGGCGAGGGCGCGGTCGAGCGGAGTGCCGTCGGCCAGGCGTCCGGTCAGCCGAGCCTGCGGTTGCGCGTCGCGGTCGAAGGCGATCAGGAAGCGGCCGTCGGCATCGACCGGCACTAGCTGTCCGTCGAGGCGCAGTTCGGCGGTTCCCTTGGGCGCGGTGCCCAGCAGGACGCCGCCCTGGACGGGCTGGCCGGTCAGCATCAGTTGCGCGGGAGGGGGCGCCTCAGCCGCCATGCCGGTCGTCGCCAGTGCGGCGGCGGCGATCCAGCCCTTCATGAACGACCCGGCATCTTACAGGCCACGCGCCTTCAATTCGGCCTGGGCGGAGATTTCGGCGCTGGCATAGGGTTCCTGCCGGGCGATGCTCCAGTAGCGCAGATCCTCCAGCGGGATTTTCCGCCCGCTGACGGCGCAGAGCACATGGTCGCCCGCCTGGAGCACGCGGAAGCTGTAGGCCATATAGTGCAGCCGGGCCGGGCGGTCGCGGTTGGACATCAGCATGGGATCACTCGGCCTTTCTTGCGCAGCGGCGTCATCGGGAAAACAGGTCCGGTTGGCCCGCCTCCTTGCCCTCGCGGGTTTTGCGCGGGGGGCGTGACGGGTTCGATATAGCTTCCGTGGACGGCTTCTCAAGGGGCGTGCCGCCTTCGATGGTCGCGCCCACCGCGCCGTCGCGGAAGTGCAGGCTGACCGCGCCCGCCGCCTGCGCATCCGTCACGGATTTCACCAGCCGGTCGCCCGCCATCACCCGCGCGAAGCCGCGTTGCAGCGGCAGGTCGGGATTGACCGAGGTGAACAGCCGCGACACCCGGTCGAAGGCGGTCGCCCGGTCCCGATAGACGCGCTCCAGATAATCGGGGCGCAGTTGCAGCCGGGCCACGCGCTCGGCGGCGCGACTGACATATTGGCGCAGCAGCGCGGGGCGCAGCGCGCCGCCCGCCTGGCCCAGATGCGTGCGGGCATCGGCGATGCGGTGCCGCAGGGCGCTGGCAAGGCCATCGGACAATTGGTCGAGCCGTTGGCGCTGGGGCGCAAGCAGCGTGTCGGGCGTGGGCATCAGCCGCGCCTGCATGTCCAGCCGTTCGCGGGCCTGCGCCGCGCCGCGCCGCACGGCCCGGTCCATGCGCAGACCCTGTTCGGTCAGCATCGCCAGCAGTTCGGCGCGAACCGGTACGGCCATTTCCGCTGCGGCGGTGGGCGTGGGGGCGCGCATGTCGGCGGCATAGTCGCACAGCGTCGTGTCCGTTTCATGCCCCACGGCGGAGATGATCGGGATGGAGCATTCGGCCACGGCACGGACGACGATTTCCTCGTTGAAGCTCCACAGATCCTCTATCGATCCGCCGCCCCGCGCCACGATCACCAGGTCGGGCCGGGGGATGGGGCCGCCGGGCTGCATCGCGCTGAATCCCTGGACGGCGCGGGCGATTTGTTCCGCCGCGCCCTGCCCCTGCACCAGCACCGGCCAGAGCAGCACCTGCGTCGGGCAGCGATCCTCCAGACGGTGGAGAATGTCGCGGATCACCGCGCCGGTGGGCGACGTCACGACGCCGATGACGCGGGGCATGAAGGGCAGGCGGCGCTTGGCGGATCGGTCGAACAGCCCTTCGGCGGCGAGTTTCTGCTTCAATTTTTCCAGCAGCGCCATCAGCGCGCCTTCGCCCGCCAGTTCCATCCGATCGATCACGATCTGATATTTGGAGCGGCCGGGATAGGTGGTGAGCTTGCCGGTGGCGATCACCTCCACCCCGTCCTGCGGCGCGAAGGGCAGGCGCGCCGTCCCGCCCTTCCACATCACGCCGTCGATCACGGCATTGTCGTCCTTGAGGCAGAGATAGATGTGGCCGGACCCCGCCCGCTTGAACCCGGAAATCTCGCCGCGCAGGCGGACATGGCCGAAACGGTCCTCCACTGTGCGCTTCAGCAGGGCCGACAATTCGCTCACGCTGAGCGGCGGCGCGTTGTCCCCTGAGCGTTCCTCGGCTAACAGGCGCCCCGACACATCATATCCAGCTTCATATTCCGGGGACATGGGCGAAATGAACATCCTTCTGTTGGGCGGCGGCGGCCGCGAACATGCGCTGGCGTGGAAGCTGGCGCAATCGCCCGCCCTTGCCACCCTTTATGCCGCGCCTGGCAACCCCGGCATAGCCCAGCATGCGACGTTGGTCGACCTGGATGCCACGGATCATCGCGCCGTCGTGGATTTCTGCCTGCGCCACAGCATCGGGCTGGTGGTGATCGGGCCGGAAGCGCCGCTGGTCGACGGGCTGGCGGACAATTTGCGGGTGAAGGGATACCCGGTGTTCGGGCCCGGCAAGAAGGCGGCGCAACTGGAGGGGTCGAAGGGCTTCACCAAGGATTTGTGCAAGCGGGCGGGCATCCCCACCGCCGCCTATGAGCGCGTCACCAGCAAGGACGGCGCGATTGCCGCGCTGGACGATTTCGCGCTGCCGGTGGTGATCAAGGCCGACGGGCTGGCGGCGGGCAAGGGCGTCATCATCGCGGAAACGCGCGAGCAGGCGGTCGAGGCCATCGAGGACATGTTTTCCGGCGCTTTCGGTTCCGCGGGCGCGGAAGTGGTGCTGGAGGAATTCATGACCGGCGAGGAAGCGAGCTTCTTCACCCTGACCGACGGCAGCGCGATCCTGCCCTTCGGGTCGGCGCAGGACCATAAGCGCGTGGGCGACGGCGACACTGGGCCCAATACCGGCGGCATGGGCGCCTATAGCCCGGCCCGCGTGCTGACCCCGGAACTGGAGGCGGAAGTGATCGAGAAGATCGTCCGTCCGACGGTCGACACGCTGGCGGCCGAGGGGACGCCCTATAGCGGCGTTCTCTATGCCGGGTTGATGCTGACCGACGAGGGACCGAAGCTGATCGAATATAATGCCCGCTTCGGCGACCCCGAATGCCAGGTGCTGATGATGCGTTTCGACGGCGATCTGGTCGAATTGCTGCTGGCGGTAGCGGAGGGGCGGCTGGCCGATCAGGGACCGGTGCAACTGGCTGAGCGCGCCGCGTTGACCGTCGTCATGGCCGCGAACGGCTATCCCGGCACGCCGGAAAAGGGCGGCGCGATCAGCGGCATCGACGCGGCGGAGGCCGCAGGGGCGCGAGTTTTCCATGCGGGGACGGCGGACAAGGACGGCGCGATTGTCGCCAATGGCGGCCGCGTGTTGAACGTCACCGCGACCGGCGACACGGTAAAGGCGGCGCAGCAGGCAGCCTACAAGGCGGTCGACGCCATCGGCTTCCCGACCGGCTTCTGCCGCCGCGACATCGGATGGAGGGAAGTCGCGCGGGAGGAGGAAGCGCGCTGATCCCCTTGCGGCGCGCGTTCAACCATCTTTAAATAGGGCGAATTCGGACAGGGAGGGACGAGCGATGCAGGAATTTTTCATGGACTATGGCCTGTGGCTGCTGATCGCGCTGCTGGTCATCATAGGCGTCATATTCCTGCTGTCCGGGCGCAACCGGGCGGGCGAGCCGGCCGCGCCCGTGGAGACGAAGAAGCCCGCCGCTCCCGTTGCCGCTCCGCCCGTTGCCGACCCAGCAGAGCCGGCCGCGCCCGGACCTGTCGCCGCTGCCCCTATTTCGGCGCAACCTGCGGCCCCCGCATCGCCGGCCGCCGCCGCGCCGCCCGGCGATGCCGACGACCTGCTGAAGCTGAAGGGCGTGGGGCCGAAGCTCAACGCGTTGCTGCTCGATCTGGGCGTCACCCGCTATGCCCAGATCGCCGGCTGGAGCGATGCCGACATAGCCGCCATCGATGCCAGGCTAGGCAATTTCAAGGGCCGCCCGGTGCGCGACCAGTGGATCGACCAGGCCAGATATCTCGCGGCCGGAGACCTGGCCGGTTTCGAAGCGAAATATGGCAAGATCTGAACGGTCAGGCCGGTAGGGGCGCCGTCGCCGGGGTTGGCGCCACCCTGCCCCCTTGCGGCGCGCTGCCGAACAGCAGCGGAAACAGCGCCCCCCGCGCCGTCAGGCGGCAAGCCGCCGCCAGCAGCAGGATCGACAGCGCCAGCGTCGCCGCCGCCCCCGCGCCCGTCATGACGATCACGCCCATGACCAGCGGGTGCCAGAGGTAGAAGAAAAGACTGTCCCGCCCGATCGCATTGACCGGCGCGAAATGCAGCCGCAGGGCCGACAGCGTCGGCAGCAGCGCGATCAGGCCAAGGCACATCAGAAGCCGCGCAGGCACGAAGGCCAGGGGATCATGGCCATGATAGAGGCCGGACCACCAGAGAAGGCCCAGCAGCGCGACTGCCCCGGCGATCGGCAGATAGCGTCGTGAAACCCGCCGTTCCGCCATCAGCATGCCGAAGAAGAAATAGACCGTATAACGCAGGAATCGGCTGTCGGGCGACAACAGTCCGTCGCCCAGGGGTCCGTGATCCAGGCCGAAGCCGTACATGATCGAAAGGCTGACCGGCGTGCCGGCCGCCAGCAGCACCAGCGGCGAGAAAGGCATCAGCCGCGTCAGCATGATCAGGAAGAACAGCGTCGGCACATACCAGAGGTGAAAGGGCGGCCGGAACAGAAGGTCGAAAGGCAGGGTCCAGCGCAGCGCCGCTCCGCTGGCGATCATGTACGCCATGCCGGCGAAAAGCCACGGCAGCAGCATGCGCCGGCCATAGCGGGACACCAGGCGCTGGATGCTGTCGCTGCGGGTGCGGGTAACGTTGAGCAGATAGCCGGAGATTCCGATCATCAACGGCATGCGGAATCCCGATCCGACCCACAGCGCCAGATCATGGCCGCCGGTGATCTCCATCACATGCCCGGCCATGACGAGCAGCATCAGCACGCCTTTCAGGAGGTCGATCGATGGATTCTTGCTCACGGAAATGCCCTAACGCCCTGAATCAGAACGATAGTGCCACATCCTTGCCGGATCGTTAAGGTCTCGTAAGGATTTGCGGCTTTGCAGCGCGTCAAAAAGCGCTACTTATATCTTTCCGATGAAGACGCCGCTGCTGCAACGCCTCGACGCCTCGCCTCTTGCCAAATGCGGGCTGGCAATCCTCATCTTCTGCCTGATCGTCGGCGGCTGGCTGGCGGTGGGACGGTACCAGGCGGCGCATGTGACGCTGCCGGATGAGGGCGCGCGGCAAGGCGCCTGCTCGCTCTGGTTCGTGGGCAGTTCGTCCATGCACCGCTGGACCAGCCTCAGCCGGGACATGGCGCCCTGGGATGCGCGCAACCGGGGCATGGACGATGCGACCTTTGCCGAAATCCTGCCGCGCTTCGCCAATGCAGCCAAGGATAACAAGCCGGCGGCGATCATCCTCTACGCCGGGGAGAACGACATCGCCAGCGGCGTCGAGGTTCGCGCTGTGGTCCACGACCTTGGGCGATTTCTGGACCTGCGCAACCGGATGATGGGCGATGTGCCGGTGTTGATATTGTCGATGAAGCCCAGTCCGACGCGCCGCTCGATCCTCGGGAGCCAGATGCTGTTCAACGCGGCTGCGCGAAGACTGATCGAGCGCGTGCCGCTGACCTATTATGGCGACATCACGACGCCGCTGCTGGAGGGCGGAAAGCTGGGCGACAATTATCGGGCGGACGGGGTGCATATGAACCCCGCGGGATATCGCATCTGGGCCAAGGTGGTGCGCCAGCGACTGGACGACATCCTGCCGCCCGAGACGGTACGCCGCTGCGCCCGCTGATGGCGAAAGGAAGGCGCGTTCCCTCCCCCGAAGGCATCTGACGGGTCAGAAGATGCCCAGGAATTTCTTTTCCTGGCTCCTGTTTTCGCGGGCGGTGCCCCTGCCGGCCTCGTCCTTGGCCGTGGTGCCGCGGCCGACATCGTCGCGGGGCTCGCCGCCCCTGGTGCGCTGGGCGGCGGCGGTCGCGCCGGCGAGGACCGGGCCGCAGGCGGCGCTCTTGGCGTCGCCGACATCGACGAAGGCAAGCACCGAGGCAAGCGGCGTGGCCGCGATGCCGAGCGCCGCCGCCGCGCCGCCGCGCGCGACCAGTTCGGGGCTGATCACGTCGATGCCCGGCCTGGCGAAAGTGCCGCCGATGCCGACAGGCGACTGGCCGGAAAACAGGCTGAACTTCTTGCCGTCGGCGCGGAAGGCGAGGTCCAGGCTCTCGTTGCGGAAGGAAAACCCGCCCCGGCCCAGCATCACATTCTTGCGCGTATCGATGATGATCGGATCGGCGGCCGCCACGCCGTCGCGCACGGTGAAGGCGATCAGGCCGCAATTGATCTCCACCGGATCCTTCAGCTTCTTCTGGAACATCTTGGTGATGAAGGTGCCGATGTCGAGTTCCGACAGTTGCACATTGCGCGCCCACATGGAGCCAGCCGGCAGGATCACCGCGATGCGGCCGTTGGACGCGCCGAGCGAATCGTGCAGCGTGTTGCCGAGGCCGGTCATCTGGACCCGCGCCTTGATCGTGCCGGTGGTGCCGGATTCCTCGACGCCCCAGCGGGCGAGCAGCTTGCCCATCGGCGTGGGCGACAGGCGGATGTCGTAGACGGTGCGGACCGGCTGCACGCGGGCATCGATGCTGATGTCGGAACTGACATGGCCGCCCGACATGTCGAAGGTCAGCGGCGACAAGGTGAGCAGGCTGCGGTCAAGCGAAAGCGTCAGGCCGATGTTGGACACAGGCAGATTGTCGGCGCGGATGCGGCGGACGTCGTAGCGGACCCGCGCATCGAAATTGCGCAGCGCCTCCACCCGCAGCGGCGCGTCGGGCAGGATGCGCGGCGCGCCGCCGACCGTTCGGATCGCGCCCGCCTTGCCCTGCCGCGCCAGCCGTTCGGGATCGTAGCCGATGAAGGGACCGACATCGATTATGTCGAGGCTTTGGGTGGCGAGGTCGGCCTTCAGCAACAGGCGATCGTCAGGCAGCGACACGGTCAGGCGGCCAGCCAGGTCGCTGTCGCCGAAGCGGCCCTTGAGATGGGTGAACCGCCATTCGCCGCCCGCCTTGGTCAGGGCGGAGGTGAAACGATAGGCGCGGGTTTCGGGAATGGCGACGCCCAGGAAATCGAACAGCCGGGCTAGATTGGGGCCGTGGGCCAGCAGGCGCAGGTCCGCGCCCTCGATCTCGGTCGCGCCGGGCAGCGTGCCGCTGACCTCCAGCACGGTCGCGCCCGCCTCTGCTTGGAGGGCAAGCTGGTTCCTGCCGCCCGTCACCGTTTCATCGGGCGAAAGCAGGCCGCCGCGCAGCGTGAAGGGACGGGCCCGCATCGTCCCGGTGCCGGAAAAGCGCACGTCGCCGGCGAAGCGGGTGTCCCGCGCCTTCACAGTCTCGAAGCCCAGGTCGGCGGCGAGTTGCATGCGGGGATCGCGATAGCGCAGCGTCGTGCCGGCCAGGAGAGCGCGGCGGATCAGCGGCAGGTTGAGCGGTTCGCCCTTCCTGTCCGGATCGCCGAAGGTCCACGTGTTGCTCCTGCCGTCCCGCGACCATTCGAGGTCAACGGCGGCGTTGCGCAGTTCCAGCCAGCCCAGCTTGTATTTGTCGCCGAACATCAGGCTGAGCGGCGCGATGCGGCTGTCGATCAGGTCGGCGCGGAAAAAGTCGGGGCGGCTGGCCCAGGGCGTGTTGGCGATGGCCATATGTTCTGCGCGGAACTTGATGGCGATGGGATCGAAATAAAGCTGGAAGTCGCCGCCGACGCGCACGGTGCGTTCCAGGCGGCTGCCGAGCATCCGTTCGAAGGGATGCTTGAGGAAGCGGCCCTTGGTGATGAAGAGGATCAGCCAGAGCGCGAAGAGGATGCCGACGATCCAGAGCAGGATGCGCACCGGCAGGGGCAGCCTTCGCCAGCCCTGGCGCATGCGTTGGACATGGTGGCCCGCGCCGCGAGGATGCGGCGGCTCGCTCGCCGGCCTATCCGGCCGGAGGGGATCTGCGTCGGCCATGGCGGTTGAACGCCGGTCCGCCTTTTTGGGTCCGAATCGCTTGCGTTCCGGGATGCTTGCGACTATGGGCCGCCCTTCGCGATATTCAAGAAGGACCGCCCGGCTATCTAGGGCTGCCGTGGCTGTCCATAATCGTCGCGCTGTAAAAGGAGACGAAAATGCCCAAGCTCAAGACCAAGAGCGGTGTGAAAAAGCGCTTCAAGTTCACCGCTTCCGGCAAGGTCAAGCACGGCGTCGCTGGCAAGCGTCACCGCCTGATCAGCCACAATGCGAAATATATCCGCCAGAATCGCGGCACCTCGGTCATGTCCGACGCCGACGTGGCCCATGTGCGCCTCTGGGCGCCCTATGGCCTGAAGTAAGGGAGGGCTGACCAATGGCACGTGTCAAGCGTGGTACGACCACCAAGGCGAAGCATAAGAGGATTTTGGATCAGGCGAAGGGCTATTATGGCCGTCGCAAGAACACGATCCGCATCGCCCGCCAGGCCGTCGAAAAGGCCGGCCAGTACGCCTATCGCGACCGCAAGGTCAAGAAGCGGACCTTCCGCGGCCTGTGGATCCAGCGCATCAACGCCGGCGTCCGCGCCGAGGGCCTGACCTATTCGCAGTTCATGCACGGCCTGAAGCTGGCCGGCGTGGAACTGGACCGCAAGGTTCTGGCCGACATCGCGATGCACGAGGGCGAGGCGTTCAGCGCCATCATCGCCCAGGCGAAGGCTGCGCTGCCCGCGGCCTGAACTTAGAACGATCGCAAGATCGTCCAAAGGGGCGCCGGGGCAGATGCCTTCGGCGCCCCTTTGTTTTTGCCTGGCATTGGCGCCAATCGCCCTTCATCCGTTCGCTTCGAGCGCAGCCGGGAAGCAGGGGCGTCCGTGTCTCGACCACGCTCGACACGAACGGGTTGTGCGCTGGCCTGCAAAGGAGAAAACCCATGTCGCTGCATGTCTGGTGGCTCTACGTCACGGCGGTTTTCCTGATCTCGGCCACGCCGGGACCGAACATGCTGCATGTGATGACGCAGAGCATCCATCATGGCCCGCGCCGCGCGATCGCCACCATGGCGGGGCTGATGAGCGCGATCCTGCTGTGCCTGATCGCCTCCGCGCTGGGGCTGGGGGCGTTGCTGAAAGCCTCTCCGCGCCTGTTCGACGGGCTGCGCTACGCCGGCGTCGCCTATCTGATCTGGCTGGGCGTCAAGGCCTGGCGCGCGCCGGTGGGCGAAGCAGGCGAGGTGGGCGCCACGCGGGCACGGTCGCTGCGGGCGCTCTATGGCACCGGATTGCTCACCGGGCTCAGCAATCCCAAGCTCATCATCTTCGCGGCCGCGCTGTTTCCGCAGTTCATCGATACCGGCCGGCCCTTTGCGATGCAGTTGGCGATCCTCGTGATCAGCTTCGTCGCCATCGAATTCGGCTGGCAGTGCGTCTATGCGCTGGGGGGCGCGAAGCTCGCCCGCTGGCTGGCGCCCGCGGACCGGCAGCGGTTGTTCAATCGGGGAACGGGGCTGATGTTCATCGGCTTCGGCGGGGCGTTGCTGGGGGCGCGGGCTTGATCGTCGTCGTTCCCGCGAAGGCGGGAACCCATCCCCGGAGCCAGCCGTGACACGAGACTTCGATCCGACAGTCTACATTCTTGCCAGTCACAAAAATGGCACGCTGTATATCGGAGTCACATCAAATCTCGTTCAACGGATATATCAGCACCGTTCCGGCTTGATTGAGGGCTTCACAAAGGATTACGGCGTGAACCGGCTGGTCTGGTTCGAGAGCGGCGGCTCAATGGAAGAGGCGATCCGGCGTGAAAAGCAGATCAAGAAATGGAACAGGCAATGGAAAATCGGCCTGATCGGACGGGAGAATCCCGATTGGCGGGATTTGGCGCTCGATTTCGGGTTCGAGCCATTGAAGAGTCGGCGCATCGTCAAGGCGTCAGGTGATTGGAACAGGGTGGGAAATGGATTCCCGCCTCCGCGGGAATGACGAAGATTATGACTGAGATTGCCAATCTGAAAGCCGGCCTGATCGCGGATATTGCCGCCGCCGACACGCTCGACGCGCTGGAGGCGCTGCGGGTCGGCGCTTTGGGCAAGAACGGCGTGGTGACGGGGCTGCTCAAGACGCTGGGTCCGATGAGTCCGGAGGAGCGGCTGGAGAAAGGCCCGCCGATCCAGGATTTGCGGGAGAGCGTGACGGCGGCGCTGGCGGAAAGGAAGGCGGCGCTGGAGCAGGCGGCGCTCGATGCGAAGCTCGCGGCCGAGAAGATCGACATGACCTTGCCCGCCGACATCGGTCCGCAGGGGTCCGTGCATCCGGTCAGCCAGGTGATGGACGAGCTGGCGGAGATTTTCGCTGACCTCGGCTTCTCCGTGGCGACGGGACCGGAGATCGAGGACGACTGGCATAATTTCACCGCGCTCAACATTCCCGAGACGCATCCAGCGCGGGCGATGCACGACACTTTCTACTTCCCCGACACCAGCGATGAGAATGGGGAAGGGAAGAAGATGCTGCTGCGCACCCACACCTCCCCCGTGCAGATCCGCACGATGAAGAACCAGGAACCGCCGATCCGCATCATCGCGCCGGGCCGGGTCTATCGGTCGGACAGCGACGCGACGCATACGCCGATGTTCCATCAGATCGAGGGGCTGGTGATCGACAAGGGCATCACGCTTGGCCATCTCAAATGGACGCTGGAGACCTTCCTGAAGGCCTTTTTCGAGCGCGACGACATCGTCTTGCGCCTGCGGCCCAGCTATTTCCCCTTCACGGAGCCTTCGGTGGAGGTCGACGTCGGCTATACGCTGGCGGGCGGCCAGCGGGTGATCGGCGGCGACGGCGACGCGCCGGGCGGCGGCTGGCTGGAGGTGCTGGGCAGCGGCATGGTCAACCGCCGGGTGATCGAGGCGTGCGGGCTCGATCCGGACGAATGGCAGGGCTTTGCCTTCGGCACCGGCGTCGACCGGCTCGCCATGCTGAAATATGGGATGAACGACTTGCGCGCTTTCTTCGACGGCGATCTGCGCTGGCTCAAACATTACGGCTTTTCGGCGCTGGACGTGCCGACGCTGAGCGGAGGAGTGGGCGCATGAAGTTCACGCTGAGCTGGCTCAAGACGCATCTCAATACCGATGCGGACCTGCCGACGATCCTCAAGGGACTGACGAACATCGGGCTTGAGGTCGAGGGCGTGGAGAATCCGGCGGAAAAGCTGGGCGCGTTCCGCATCGCCAGGGTGCTGACGGCGGAGCGCCATCCGCAGGCCGACAAGTTGCAGGTGCTGACCGTCGATGCGGGCGAGGGCGCCATCCAGGTCGTCTGCGGCGCGCCCAATGCGCGGGCGGGCCTGGTCGGCGTGTTCGGGACAGAGGGCGCGGTGGTGCCGGTCAACGGCATGGTGCTGAAGAAGACCGCGATTCGCGGCGTCGAATCCAACGGCATGATGTGTTCCTTCCGCGAACTGGAACTGGGCGAGGATCATGACGGGATCATCGAACTCAGCGCCGACGCGCCGGTGGGGCAGTCCTATGCCGCGTGGGCCGGGCTGGACGATCCGGTCATCGACGTGTCGATCACGCCCAACCGGCAGGACTGCATGGGCGTGCGCGGCATCGCGCGCGATCTGGCGGCGGCGGGGCTGGGCACGCTGAACGCGCTGATCGTGCCGGTGATCGAGGCGGCCGGGCCGGGACCGGCCGTGCGGATAGAGGATACCGAGGGCTGTCCCGCCTTCTTCGCGCGGACAGTGCGCGGCGTGAGGAACGGCAGTTCGCCCGAATGGATGGCCAAGCAGTTGAAGGCCATCGGGCAGAAGCCGATCAGCACGCTGGTCGACATCACCAATTACATCATGATCGATCTGGGCCGGCCGCTGCACGTCTATGACATGGCGACGCTGAAGGGCGGGCTGGTGGCGCGGCGCGGCAGGCAGGGCGAGCAGGTGCTGGCGCTGAACGGCAAGAGCTACACCATCGATGAGAGCATGACCGTGATCGCCGATGACGAGGCAGTCCACGACATTGGCGGCATCATGGGCGGCGAGCATTCGGGCGCCACCGAAGCCACGACCGACGTGCTGATCGAATGCGCCTATTTCACGCCGGAGCGGATCGCGGTGACGGGGCAGAAGCTGGGGCTGACCAGCGACGCCCGCGCACGGTTCGAACGTGGGGTGGACCCCGCCTTCCTGGACGACGGCCTGTCGATCGCGACCTATCTGGTGACGCATCTGTGCGGCGGCAGCGCGAGCGAGGCGACCCGCGCCGGCAGTCCGCCGGCGGCCGCGAAGACCGTGACCTACGATCCGGCGCAATGCCTGGCGCTCGCCGGCGTGGACGTGGGGGATTCCGAGCAGAAGCGCATCCTGGAAAGCCTGGGCTTCGCGGTGGAGGGCCATGACGCCACCTTCGAATATCAGGACGGCGTGCCGGTCACGACACCGGCCAACTGGACCGTGACGGTGCCGAGCTGGCGGCGTGACGTCGACGATTGGCCTGACATCGTGGAGGAGGTGGTGCGCATCGTCGGGCTGGATCAGGTGCCCTCCACCCCCCTGCCCCGCGCCCCCGGCGTCGCCAAGCCGACCGCCACGCCGGAACAGGCCGTCGAGCGGCGCGTGCGCCGGACGGCGGCGGCGCGCGGGCTGGCCGAAGCGATCAACTGGTCCTTCATTTCGGAGAAGGAGGCCGCCGCGGTCGGCGGCGGGGCATGGACCCTCGCCAACCCGATTTCGGAGGATCTGAAGGTCATGCGGCCCTCCCTGCTGCCCGGCCTGCTTTCGGCCACGCAGCGGAACGCGGATCGGGGCGCGGCGTCGGTGCGGCTGTTCGAGCTGGGCCGCCGCTATCTGGCGGACAGGGAGCGGGCGACCGTCGGCTTCGTGCTGGCGGGCGAGAAGGTGGCGCGGGGCTGGCAGACGGGGAAGGCGCAGCCCTTCTCCGCCTTCGACGCCAAAAGCGAGGTGATCGCGCTGCTGGCGGCGGCGGGCGCGCCCGTCGCCAATCTGCAGAGCTTCGGCGAGGCGTCTGGCGCCTATCATCCGGGCCAGTCGGGCACGATGCGGCTGGGGCCAAAGACCGTGCTGGCGGAATTCGGCGTGCTGCATCCGAGCCTCGCCAAGCAGTTCGGGCTGACCGGCACGGTGGTCGCGGGAGAGGTCTTCCTGGACGCGATCCCCGCAAAGCGGGCCAGCGGCTTCATGCGCGCGCCCTATGCGCCGCCGGCCTTGCAGGCGGTGAAGCGCGACTTCGCCTTCGTCATCGATGAGGCCGTCGAAGCCGAAACGCTGGTCCGGGCCGTCAGGAACGCAGACAAGAAGGCGATCGTCGAGGCGCGGCTGTTCGACATGTTCGTCGGCCCCGGCGTCGAGGAGGGCAAGAAGAGCCTGGCCATCGAGATCACGCTGCAACCCGGCGAAAAAAGCTTTTCCCAGGAAGAACTGGACGCGATCAGCGCCGCGGTGGTGAAGGCGGCGGAAAAGCTGGGCGGCACGCTGCGCGGATGAGGCTGTTCGCCGGGATTCAGGGGAAGGCGCGGCTCGCCGGCCTCTTCCTTCTCGGCGGAATGACGCTGCGCGGCGTGGGCGAGGCCATGATCCGCGCCGCTCTGGTCGTGCCCGGTTCCGGGCGGGAGACGGCGCGGAACATAAGGGACTTCCCCTGGGCCTATCGCGCCGCGGAGGCGAGCGATCTGGCGATGATCTGCGCCATGCTGGGGGCGACCGTGCTGCTTTACGCGCTGTTCGCGCCGGTCGGGAGGCATGTTGCGCGGATGGCGGCACTGCTTTCCGTCATCGGCATCGCGACGCTGGCGGCCAGCGGCCTTCCGGCCATGGCGCCGCTGGTCCTGCTGGACGGCGCGCCCCATCCGGGCATCGGCATGGCGCAGACCTATTCCCTCGTGGAACTGGCGCTGCTGCTGCGGGATCAGGTTCAGGGCATAGCGCGCATCTTCCTGGCGCTGTACCTGCTGCTGACCGGGCTGCTGGTTTTCCGTTCGCGGCGGTTTCCCCGCGCCCTGGGCGCGGCGTTGATCTTCGGCGGCTCGCTGCAAGCGGCCGTGCGCCTGGTGGCCCTGACGGCGCCGGACCTGGCCGATGCGACGGTGATTCAGGCGGACATCGTGGCCGTGACGGCGGAGGCGGCCTTTGCCCTATGGCTTATTTTTTGGCCTCATCCGACTTCTCCTGCGCGGTCGGAGGCGGACTCGTGATCTTGCAGCCCCTGGCGTCGGCCAGGCCGCGCAGATAGCCGCGCCGGGCTATGCCGGCGGTGACGGCGGCTTCCAGACGGCGCTCGGCGGGCGCCGCGCCGCTGATCTCCCGCACCAGGCCGCGAAAGGGGATGATCGAATTGACGATGGTCTTGCCGACCGCTTCGGCGATCTTGCCGGTGCGGTTCTCATTGGCCTTCTGCCCCACGGTGAAATCGGGGCCGAGCACCGCGTCAAGCTCCTCGAGCGAGGTCTTGAGCGCCTTGCAGCTCCGCACCGGCGGGCGCCGATAGGGATCTTCGACCGCCTTCTGGAGCACGTCGGGAATCTTGTCCTTGTCGATGCCGACGTCCCGCGCCGGCTGGGTGGCGATGGTGCCCGCCTTCTTCAGCGTGTCGTCCTTCTTCTCCTGTTCCTGCGCCAGGGCGCCCGTCGAACAGAGCAGCAGCGCAGCCACGCCAATCCATTTCATCCGATTTTCTCCCTGTTGCCCCTTCAACCCGTTGAGACAGGGCGTGGTTCCGCGCCTGGTTCGCCGCCCCTGATTCTTTGCTTTCCGCGATTTCCTGACCAGCGATCGGTTCCGATCGCCTGGAAATCGCTCTATGCCGGACGACAAGGAGATTGCAGCGCATGGCGGACGAATTCATCACCATCGGTTCGGGCGACCTCAGCGCCGGCATCAACCCGCTGGGGGCGGAGCTATGGTCAATGAAAGACGGGCAAGGGCGCGAACTCATGACCGATGCCGATCCGCGCTGGTGGACGGGACATGCGCCTCTTCTCTTCCCCTTCGTCGGGCGGTCGCGGGGGGACGCCTATCGCTTCGAGGGGCGGGACTATCCCATGCCGCAGCATGGCTTTGCGCGGCGCAGGGTCTTTGACGTGGTCGAACGCAGCGACGAGGCCGCGACCTTCCGGCTGGAGGCGGATGCGGAGACGCGGGCCGTATATCCCTTCGACTTCCGGCTGGACATGCGCTTCGCGGTCGAGCGGGCGGCGCTGCGGATGACCGCGACGGTGGCCAATCGGGGGACGGGCGACCTGCCCTATTCCTTCGGCTATCATCCTGCCTTCGCCTGGCCGCTGCCCTATGGCGGTGCGGCGGAGGATCACCGCGTGCTGTTCGAGAAGGCGGAGCCAGCGCCGATCCGCAAGGTGGGGGACGAGCCGGGACTGATCGCGCTGGAGAGCGCGCCCTCGCCGGTCGAGGACCATGTGCTGGCCCCCACCCCTGCTACGTTCCGGGGCGACGCGCTGATCTGGGACCGGCTGGAGAGCCGCAGCCTGTTCTGGGGCGTGCCGGGCGGCAGGGGGCTGAGGATCGACTTTCCCGATACGCCCTGGCTGGGGCTGTGGCAGAAGCCGGGCGCGCATTATCTCTGCGTCGAACCCTGGGCGGGAATGGCCGACCTGGTGGGTTTTGCCGGAGACGTTTGGGAGAAGCAGGGGATCATGCGGCTGGCGCCGGGGGAGGAACGGGCCTTCCGGATGGACGTGGCGGTGGTGGACGGCTGGATCTGAGGCGCCGCGCCAAAAACGGCCTTACTGGCGCGGCGGCGAAGAATCGCTATATGGGCCGCCCATGACCATTCCTTCCCGCCGCACCTTCGCCATCATCTCGCACCCCGACGCGGGCAAGACCACGCTGACCGAGAAGCTGCTGCTGGAAGGCGGGGCGATCCATCTGGCGGGCGAGGTCAAGGCGCGCGGCGCGAACCGGCGGGCGCGGTCCGACTGGATGAAGATCGAGCAGCAGCGCGGCATTTCCGTGACAAGCTCGGTCATGACCTTCGAGCGGGACGGGATCACCTTCAACCTGCTCGACACGCCGGGGCACGAGGATTTTTCCGAGGACACCTATCGCACGCTGACGGCGGTGGACTCCGCGGTGATGGTGATCGACGCCGCCAAGGGCATCGAGCCGCAGACGCGCAAGCTGTTCGAGGTATGCCGGCTGCGCAACGTGCCGATCATCACCTTCGTCAACAAGGTGGACCGGGAGGGCCGCGACGCCTTCGCGCTTCTCGATGAAGTGGCGGACGCGCTGGCGCTGGACGTGTGCCCGATGAGCTGGCCGGTCGGCATGGGCGGCGAGTTCGAGGGGATCTACGATTTCGCCCGGAACCGCCTGCGCCAGCCTTCGGGCGCGAGCAAGGAATTTGAGGGGAAGGAAGCCTTCTTCTCCGGCATCGACGACGACGCGCTGGCCGGGCACCTTTCCGGACAGGGGCTGGCGCGGCTGCGCGAGGAGGCGGAACTGGCGGTGGGCGGCTATGCCGATTTTGACCTTGCCGCCTATCGCCATGGCGACCTGACGCCGGTCTATTTCGGGTCCGCGCTCAAGCTGTTCGGCGTCACCGAGTTGATCGACGCGCTGGCCGCCCACGCGCCGCCGCCCCGCGCCCAGCCCGCCGAACCCGCGCCGGTAGAGCCGGAGAACAGCGAGGTCACCGGCTTCATCTTCAAGGTCCAGGCCAATATGGACCCGCAGCATCGCGACCGGATCGCCTTCATGCGGCTTTGTTCGGGCAAGTTCAGGCGGGGCATGAAACTGACCCCTTCGGGCAGCGGCAAGCCGATCGCGGTGCATTCCCCTATCCTCTTTTTCGCGCAGGATCGCGAGATCGCGGACGAGGCCTTTCCGGGCGACATCATCGGCATTCCCAACCATGGCACGTTGCGGGTCGGGGACACGCTGAGCGAGAAGGCCGGGGTGCGCTTCACCGGCCTGCCTAACTTCGCGCCGGAAATCCTGCGGCGCGTGGCGCTGAAAGACCCCACCAAGACGAAGCAGCTTCGCAAGGCGCTGGATGACCTGTCCGAAGAGGGCGTGATCCAGGTCTTCTATCCGGAGATCGGGTCCAACTGGATCGTCGGCGTCGTCGGGCAGTTGCAGCTCGACGTCCTGATCTCCCGGCTGGAGGCGGAATATAAGGTGGCGGCCGGGCTGGAGGCTTCCCCCTTCGACACGGCGCGCTGGATTTCCGGCGATGACGCGGCGATCAGGGATCTGGTGTCGTTCAACGGCGCGAACATGGCCAAGGATCGCGACGGCAATCTGGTCTTCATGGCGAAAAGCGCCTGGGACATCGGCTATCAGCAGGAACGCCACCCCAAGGTCAAGTTCAGCGCGACCAAGGAGCGGTGAGGAAAAGGGGCGGCGGCAGATGGCCTGGGACTTGCGCCGCGCCTTGCTGAAAAAGGGCGAGTTCGAATCCGCCCGGCTGATCGACTTCGAATTTCGGGAGCGGGCGCGGACGATGAAGCTGCTTGCGCCGCGGGTGTCGGCGGCGCTGGAGCCGCAAGCCCTGGCCGGGGAAATCGCGCTGGGGGACGATGAATCCATCCTGCGCCGGTTGCTCGATCGCTTCCCCGCCCTGGAAGAGACGGCGCTGCGGCGGGACTATGCCGAATGCAGGGCGCAGGCGCGCAAGGAACTGATCGCGGAACTGGGCGACCCCACGCCCTATCGCCTGGGCTGAACTTCAGCGATTGGCCCGGTTATGAGCGGAGGGAAAGGTGGCGGAGACGGAGGGATTCGAACCCTCGGTAGCCCCTTAAGGCTACGACGGTTTAGCAAACCGCTGGTTTCAGCCACTCACCCACGTCTCCGCACGAATTTGCCCACCGGATAAGGTGAGCAGTGGCTAGATGTCGGCCTATAGCGGCGGGTTTGATGCATGGCAACGGTTCGCGGCGGAGAAAAATCACCCCAATTTCGAAAAGCGGATTCGGACTGGCGCGGAATCGACTCGGGTCGCCGTTCGTTCATTGTCGTTTCAGCTTGTTCCCCGATAATCTGAAATATGGTTCAAGAGCGGGTTCTTTGGGGAGTAGCGGACATGATCGGGATTTTGCGGCGGTTTTCGGGCCGCGCCGCATGGGCGGGCGCTTTGGCGGTCGCCCTGGGCGGCATGACGCTGGCGCCCGTCGCCGCGCAGGCGCAGGTGCGCACCGTCGATCCCAATACCGCCATCGATGCCGACCTGGCGCCCGTGCCGCAGCAGGGGGGCACGCCTACCGATCCCGGCGTGGACCCCAGCGTCCCGTCCGGGAACGGCGCGCCCTATGATCCGCCGCCGGCCGGTTCGGGGTCTACGGCGACCGGATCGACCGCGACCGGCGCGCCGGTGACGGCCAATTCTCCCCCGGCGGCGATCTCCCCCAGCGATTCCTATCAGGAAGACGATCTGATCGGCGCGGCCGAAGGGGTGTTCGGCAAGGGCGCGGAAGGGCTGGCCGGCATCATCGAGAAGATATTGAAGGATCAGGGCCGCCCCAACGCCTATATCGCCGGGCGGGAGGCGTCGGGCGCTTTCGTCGTCGGCCTGCGCTACGGGTCCGGCACGCTCAATCACAAGGTGGAGGGAAAGCGGGAAGTCTATTGGACGGGGCCGTCCATCGGCTTCGACGTGGGCGGCAACGCGGCCAATACCTTCGTGCTGGTCTACAACCTCTATGACACGCAGGATCTTTATCACCGCTTCCCGGCGGCAGAGGGCACCGCCTATCTGGTGGGCGGCTTCACCGCCAGTTACCTGCGCTGGGGCAGCGTGGTGCTGATCCCGATCCGGCTGGGGGTCGGTTACCGGCTGGGCGTCAACGCCGGTTACATGAAGTTCACCGAGAAGCGGAACTGGCTGCCCTTCTGAGGGGCTTGGAGCGCGGGACTGAAAATTCTCCCTGCGCGCAGCGTGGGGAGGGGGACCATTTGCGAAGCGAATGGTGGAGGGGAAATTCGGAGGTCGTGCCCCATTCCCCTCCACCAGCCTTCGGCTGGTCCCCCTCCCCATCTTGCGATGGGGAGGATTTTTAAGCCGTGCCTACAGGGAGAGGTTGAGTTGCCCGCTCGCCTGCTCCGGTTCCTCATGGTCCAGATTATGGACGCCCAGCCCCAATAGCCGCGCCCCCATGCGCAGCGGCAGTTGGGCGCGCAGCAGCGCCCGGCCGGTCTCCGCCAGCAGATCGGGCGAGCGCAGCGGGGCGGCGAAGCTCCTGGAGCGGGTGATGATCCGGAAATCCGCGAACTTGACCTTGAGCACCACTGTCCGGCCATAGGCGCCGCTCTTTTCGATCCGGCCCCAGAGATTCTCCGCGATCCGGTCCAGTTCCGCGATCAGCGCATCCTCCGCCGTCAGATCGTCGAAGAAAGTATCCTCGACGCTCACCGATTTGCGTTCCTGCCGCTCATGCACGGGGCGGTCGTCCTCGCCTCGCGATGCGCGATAGTAGAACAGCGCGGCGCTGCCGAAATGATGCTGGAGGAAGGGCAGGTCGCGGGCGCGCAAATCCGCGCCCGTCTCTATGCCCAGCGCCTGCATCCGCTTCGCCGTCACCGGCCCCACGCCATGGATGCGCCGCACCGGCATCTTCGCGATGAAGGCCGCGCCTTCCTCCGGCCGGACGACGCAGATGCCGTCGGGCTTGTTCTGGTCCGACGCCAGCTTGGCGATCAGCTTGTTGTAGGAGACGCCCGCCGATGCGGTGAGGCCGGTTTCCTCCCGGATCAGGCGACGGATTTCCTCGGCTATGCGCGTGGCGGAAGGGATGCCGGGCTTGTTCCGCGTGACGTCCAGATAGGCTTCGTCCAGCGACAGCGGCTGGATGATGTCGGTGAAGCGGGAGAATATCTCCCGCACCTGGGCGGACACGGCGCGATAGACATCGAAGCGGGGGCGGACGAACAGCAGGTCGGGGCAGAGCCGCCGCGCCCTGGCGCCCGGCATGGCGGAGCGGATGCCATATTTGCGCGCCTCATAGCTGGCGGTGGCGACCACGCCGCGGGGACCGCCGCCGCCCACCGCCAGCGCCTTGCCCCGCAGGCTGGGATCGTCGCGCTGTTCGACCGACGCGTAAAAGGCATCCATGTCGATATGGATGATCTTGCGCGGCGGGCTTTCCATGGGCGCGCTTATGCCACAGGGCGGAACGGAAGGCAGCCCTCAGCGTGGCAGCAGGCGCAGGCTATCGGGCAGCCCGCGTCAGCCTTATTTCTTGTCCTTCAGTGACAGCAGCGCGGCGAAGGGGCTGGCCTGCTCCTCGCTCAGCACGCCCGCTTCGCGCAGCACGCTGTCGGCTTCCGGAGCGCGCGGATAGGGCGTCATGGCCAGCGCCACCGTTTCGGCCACCGCCTCGCCCATGTCGAGGACCAGGCCGTCATAGCCGATGGTGTCGCAATCCTCGGCGTCCAGCTCCAGCTCGTCGCCTTCGGGCGCATCCTCCCCTTCCCTGACGAAGCGGAGGAGGAAGTCGGTATCGACCCTTTCAGGAACCGCAACGCCGGTCGCGACGCAGGGCTGGGCAAGGTCCGCCCGCACCCGCCCCCTGGCGTAGATCGCGCCATTTTCCTCGCTCAGCGCATAATCCGCCTCCAGCCGGTCGAGCGCGAGCAGGTGGAAGCGCCTGGCCAACGCCTCGCGCTCGGCGGCATCGGCGGTGATGGTTATCGGCTGGGCATAACGGGCAAGCTGGTCGACGCGGACCGGCCGGGAAAATTCGGGAGTCGTGCTCATCCAAGGTCTCCTGCCATCAGCGCGTCGCGGCTGACGCGGCCAAGCCTGGCCCAGCGCGAACGCAGATGCGATTCGACATGCGCCAGCGCGTCGGCGGACGGCGCCGCGCCGCGATAGAGGTTGCGGGCGATCGCTTCATCCAGTTCCGCTTCGCCCGACAATGCGGCGCGATAGGCCGCCAGACGCCCACCCAGCGCGCTCACCATGCGGCCGATATGCTTGCCGACGACGACGTCGCCAATCCCTTCCTGCCGCAACTGGCCGTCCATGTCGTCGACGAACAATTCGGTCAGCCAGACGCTTTCCTGCGCAGCGCCCAGCGTCTCCAGCCGCATCAGCGCCTGGGCGAGGATGGCGACGATCATGTCGAAACGGCCGTCCATCGTGTCGGGAACCCGCCCTTCCACATACCAATGGGGCCGGCGGCCCTCCGCGACGATGGCGTTGTATAGGGGGCGCATCGCATCCTTGGGATCGCTCGGCGCGAACAGGCGCTGGAAGATGCTGGGCATGACGAATGAGTTTCCTGGCTGGACCGAAAGGCGGCCCCTTGCCGAGGCCCACGCATTTCCATATTGATCGGCCAGCCGCCCGATGCAATGGCGGCTTTGTTTTTCGGCAAGGTCCGGGGCATGTCCCCGCAGGAGAAGTTCATGCGCCAGTTCAGCCGCCAATCCCGCAGCGGGCGGATTTTGCTTGGCGCAGGCCTTTGCGCGCTGTTGCTGGGCGCGTCGGGCTGCTCGCGCATCCGCACCCACCAGGGTTATCAGGTCGACAAGCTGCTGGTGGATTCGATCCAGCCGGGCATCGATAACCGCGCCTCCGTGGAAGGCACGCTGGGCCGGCCGAGCTTCGTCGCGCAGTTCGGCGACCAGGACTGGTATTATGTGTCGCGCGACATGCGATCGCTGGCCTTTTCCAGCCCCAAGCCCGTGTCGCAAACCGTGCTGCACGTCCGCTTCGACGCGGCGGGCAATGTCGTGGCGGTGGACCGCATGGGGCTGGAGCAGGTCGCGAAGATTTCCCCCTCTGGCGACAAGACGCCGACTTTGGGCCGCCATCGCAGCCTGTTCGACGAGATTTTCGGCAATATCGGCGCGGTCGGCGCCGGCGGCATGGGCGGCGCGGGCGGCGGCAGCAACACCGGCGGCCCGAACGGGAGCTAGAGGTCGTAGGCGGACTTTTCCTATTCCTCCCCATCGGTAGATGGGGAGGGGGACCAGCCGCAGGCTGGTGGAGGGGAATAGGGCACGACCTGCGTGTATTTCCCCTCCACCATCGGCTGCGCCGACGTCGAAGAGAGTCACGTGCCTCTCTTCGACCCTCCCCACGCTTCGCATAGGGAGGATTTTAGCCGCCACGCCGCTCCTACAGCTTCAAGCCGTCAGCCAGGCGCGTCGGCCGATAGCCCAATGCCTGCAGTCGATCGATATTGAGGGCCGGAAAGCCCCAATCCTCTCCCCCCTCACCTTCATGCACGACCGCCGCGCCCGTTCGCTCCGCCAGCAGGGTCGCCAGTTCCGCAATCGTCGTGCGCACGCCGCTGCCGACATTGAAAGCCCCCGCATTCTCGCTGCCGAGCAACAGCAGCATGGCCCGCGCCACATCGTCCACATGGATCAGGTCGGCCCCGAACCCGCCGCCGCCACGCACCCGGATCGGCCCGCCGCTCGCGGCTGCCTGCGCCATCGCGGCCAGCGCGCCGCTCTGCTGCCCCGGCCCATAGACCGACGCCAGCCGTAGCGTCTGGAGCAGCACATCCTCCCCCCGGCAACGTTCCGCCGCGTAGATTTCCTGACAGACCTTCGAACCGAGATAATAGCCCCTGCTGCCGGGAAAGAGAGGCGCTCGCTCGTCCGGAGGCTGGCCAGTCGGCGCATAGGCGTTGGCGCTGCTCGCCTGCATGATCCGCCGCACGCCCGCCCGGATCGCCGCGTCGACCAGCCTCAGCGTGCCGAGCGCGTTGATCCGCCAGCAACGCTCCGCTTCGGCCGGGTCGCCATGGTCGGTGGGGATATGGGCAGCGAGATGCACCAGCGCCGCGCAGCCGGAAAGGTCCGCATCCTCCACTGCCGCCAGGTCGAGGAACGCCCATTCATCCGCCGGATCGGCATCGGGCGGCGGACGGCGGCCGAGATGGCGGATGCGCCAGCCCGCCCGGCGCGCCACGGGGGCGAAAGCGCGGCCGACAAAGCCCGAACCGCCGGTCAGGGCTAGCAGGGGAACCGAACCGCTCATCGCACCGCGTCGATGCGCTCCTGCGGCACGAACATCTCGTCCCAATAGCGCAATATGACTCCCGGCCGGACCGGCGGCTGGACGATGGGAGTGCCGTGCAGCAGTTTCCGCACGCACATCTCCACCTCGTTGAAGCCGGCCATGGCGCGCAGCGGCGTGGTGCCGGAAAAGCGGGCGTTGATCTCGAACACGCGGGGGGTGCCGTCGGCGTCGGTGCGGAACTGGAAATTGGCGGGGCCATGGGGTTGCAGCGCCCGGCCCAGCGTCCGCACCTGATCGTTCAGTTCCGGATAGTCGGCAACATAAGCGCGATAGGTGTTCCCGTCGCGCAGGTCGCGGCGCATCACGATGGACGCCTGCACCTCGCCGTCGAAGACGAGGGTGGAGGCGGTATATTCGCAATCGGCGCTGCCCACGCATTGCTGCACGACAAGCCCGCCGCGCCCCTCCAGCGCCGACGCCAGTCCGGCGCGGTCATGCACCACCGATACGCCGACCGAACGCGCGCCGATCCGGGGCTTCACCACCAGCGGAAAGCCGACCCTGTCGATCAGCGCCTCGACCGCTTCCTTGTCCTCGCCGGCGGCGGAGGCGGGGTGAGGCAGGCCGACGCTTTCGAAGAAGCGCGCCGTCTCCAGCTTGTCGTCCGCAATGGCGACGACGCGGGGATCGCTGACCAGCACATGCGTGCCGAACAACGCCTCCAGCCGGTGGCGCTCGGCGGCGAACCAGGACAGTTCGACATCGGTTCCGACCAGCACGGCGTCGGGCCGTTCCCGGTCCAGCAGTTGGTGAATGCGGTCGCCAAAGGCCGGGTCATCGGCGAAGGGCAGGCGATAGGCGCGGTCCGTCCAATAGAGGCCGGCGGAAAGCGGATTGGGGTCGGCCGCGATGACCTGGCACTCCAGCGCCGACTGCCGCAGCGCCTTGACGATGCCCTGTCCCAGCACCGCGCCGGCTCCGGTGACGAGGATCTTCATGCGAAGAACCGGCAGAGCCGCTCCTGCGTGGCCGCGGACAGGGTGGTGGCGCGGATGGCGTGCATCTGGTCCTCCGGATCGAAATCGATGTCGCGGCTTTCGATGGTCACAGAATCTCCCCTGATGTCGATCATCGCCCATTTCGGCGTCCGGTCGCCCTCGTCTCGCGGCTGGCCGAGCGAGGCGAGGGTGAAGATGGTGGCGGCGTCGCAATCATAGCGGCGATGCCGGTGGACATGGCCGAACAGGCCGTAGAGAAAGCCCCGCGCCGCGACCGCGGCGGCGGCTTCCTCCGCCTCCTGCGCCGAGCGGATGTAGCGCCAGTCGCCATAGTCGAAGGGATTGGCGTGGGCGGCGAACAGCGGCCCCAGCGACCAGCTTTCGCGCCAGTCGAACGCCGTCATGCTGTCGGACGGGATATGGGCGGCGGTCCAGTCGACGCTTTCGCGCAGCCAGTCGGGCAGGGCGGCGCGATAGGCCTCCGCCGCCGCCGACCCCCGGTAGACCATGTCGTGATTGCCGCTGATCAGGATCGCCCCGTCGCGAACCGCCGCGCCCTGCACCAGTTCCAGCGTCTCCAGCGGCTGCACGCCATAGGTCAGCAGGTCGCCCAGGATGAGCATCCGGTCGAACCCCTCCCGCCGGGCGGCGGTGAGCGCGAGTTGCAGCGGGTCGCTGGCGGCGTGGATGTCGGTCAGCGCGGCTATTCGCATGGCGACACCGGGCGGGCCAGAGGGGACGGAGCGAAGCGGGGGCGGCGGGACTGGGTCAGTTCCCGATACAGGTCGAGATGCGCCGCCGCGCAGCTTTCGAGGGAAAAGCGCCGGGCGGCATGCAGCGCGCCCCGCGACAGGGCGGCATATTGGGAGTCGTCGCTCAGCGTCTCCACGACCGCCCGCGCCAGCGCGGCGGGGTCGGAAGGGGGGACGAGCCGGCCGTTGACGCCGGGCAGGACCATTTCCCGATTGCCCGCCACCGCGGTCGCAACGATGGGCAGGCCGCTCATCGCCGCCTCGATCATGGCGATGGGAAAACCCTCCCACAGCGAGCAGTTCACGAACAGGTCCGCCTGCCGCATCAGCGCGTCGACGCCGCTGCATGCGCCCAGCAATTCGACGGGTTCGCCAGCGGCCTGCACCTGAAGCCGGCCGAATTCCGGTCCCCCGCCCGCTATGCGGATGCGGGCGGAGCGGCCCTGCGCCGCCAGCGCCTCCACCAGCGGGCGGGCGGCGCGGAGCAGGGTGGGATAATCCTTCTGCGCCGACACCGTGCCCACGGCGAGGATCGTCGGATCGCGCCCGGCGGCGTCGCGCGGCCGCCCGGCCTGGAAGCGGGCGCTGGCGGCGTTCAGGATCATGCGGATCGGCTTGCGGGCATGGTCGCGCAGCATCGCCTCGCACTGGTCGCTGATCGCGACATAGCCGTCGACGATGCAGTCGAAGAGGACGAAGGCCGACGGCGGAAAGGAGAGGCGGCTGTTATGGTGGGTCAGCACCACCGGCACGCCGGGCATGGCCAGCGCAAGGGGGAAGAGGGCGCGGGCCGTGTGGGCGTGGATCACGTCCGGCCGGATCGCGCGCAGGGCGCGGCGCAGCGCCAGCGCCCCGCCGGGCAGATTGTTGCGGTTGGCAAGGCCCAGGGAAAGGGCGGTGGCGCCGTCCGCCCGCACCCGCGCCATCATCGCCGCTTCGGTATCGGGCGCATTGCCCACCTGCGCCGCGTCGCTGAGCGAGAGGACTGTCGCCTGATGGCCCGCCTGCGCAAAAGCCTCCGCCAGATTGCAGACCAGCATTTCCGCCCCGCCCGACGTGAAGCTGGTGATGATCGAACAGATGCGCATCTCAGCGGGCCAGGTCGACGCCGGTGGCGGCCAGCAGCGCCAGGGCGCGGGGCGACAGGTCGGACCGGCAGCGTTCCAGAACCAGATCGGCCTGATCGGGCCTCAGCCACTCGCCGAAGGCGCCCGCCTTGCCGCTGCGCATGCGCAGGCTCTGGTCGTCGTTGCGGTCATAATCATGGCCGGGAATGCCGCCGTCGCGTTCCTTGTCGCGCATCCGGTCGAATTGCGCGGCGGCGACGGCGCGGGCGAGCATTTCGGGCTGAGGCTCGACGCCCAGAAAGGCGAGGATGCCCGCCACGGCAGGCATCGGTTCGGCCAGCATATGTTCATAGCTGATCAGGTGATGCGGCCGCCCCGCCAGCCCTGCCGCCCAGCCGTTCAGATAGGCGATTAGCGCCGCCATCCCATATTTGGGTTCATCCAGGAAAGCCGCCATGTCGCCGGAAAAACTCTTCTTGTGCCGGGTCGCGTGGAAATAGGCGGACACGATCACGTCGCGGGGATCCCGAACCAGGAAAAGGACCGGCCGGTCGAGGAACAGCCGCTCGCGATAGGGCAGGTGACTGACCAGGATCAGCGGCAGCCCCGCCTCGCCCGTCCGCCCGATGAAGGCGTCGATGCCGCGCACGGGATCGCGGTCGAAATTGGGCAGGATGCGGAAGGTGCTGGTGAGGTCGGGCTCGAAGCCCAGCTTCGCGCTTTCCGCGAAATAGCAGGAGAGCAGGTAACGCAGCCATGTCCGCCCGCTCTTGGGGTAGGAAACGAGGAAAGCGTCGGCCCGCGCCGCCGCCAGCCGCAATGGCGGTTCGTCCCGCAGCCGCCGCCGCATCGCCCGCGCAACGCCCTTCAGCGACATCATGTTCATGATCCTGCCCTCACGCGATGATGGTCGAGAATGCTGGTGATGACCGACTGCCAGCGGGCGAGCACCTGGTCATGGCCGAAATCCGCCATCCGATCCCGCGCCGCCTGCCCCAGGGCCGCGCGCCGCGCCGGATCGTTGCAGAGCGCGACGATCGCCTCCCCCAGCGCCGCGCCGTCGCCATTGGGCACCAGCAGGCCGCTGCGGTCGTGCTCGATCATTTCGGCCGGACCCCATTGGCAGTCGAAGGAAACGACCGGCAGGCCCGCGCCCATGGCCTCCCCCACGACGATGCCCCAGCCTTCGAAGCGGGAGGAGAGGACGAAGATGTCGGTTTGGGGAATCCAGTCGCCCGGCCTTTCCGTCACGCCGGGCAGGCTGACCCGATCCGTCAGGCCCAGCCGGTCGCGCTGCCGCTCCAGCGCGACGCGCTCCGGCCCCTCGCCCCAGATCGCCAGCTTCCAGTCGGGTATGCGCTGCGCCACATGGGCGAAGGCGTCCAGCAGCAGGTCGAATCCCTTTTGCGGCACCAGCCGCCCCACCGCACCGATGGTGCGGCCGTCCGACCGCCGGTCCGGCGCGGCGCCGGCGGGCGGCACCGGATTGGGGATCACCCATCCCTTCACGTCCATGGCGCCCTGGAACCAGTCCATCGCCCCCTGGGTCATGGTGATGAGGCCCAGGGCGCGCGGATAGGTCATCCGCCGCAGCCGGCTCCACACCGGCCCCACCGTCTGGAGCGCGGGATTGTTGCGTTCCGACACGATCACCGGGATGCGGAGCGGCCATGCGGCAAGCACGGACAGGATGTTGGTGCGGGTGAGGAAGCTGACCACCAGTTCGGGCTGCGCCGCCTTCAACGCCCGCCGCAGCAACCTGTGCCGCCGCAGCATCGCCAGCGCGCCGGTCGCGGCGGCGCGGCGGCGCGACTTCATGCCCAGCCTGACGATCCGCACATCGGGACGATAGGGGTAATAGGATGGAGCGGACGGCTCCTCGAACGCGATCAGGCTGATCGCCCAGCCCTGCGCCGCGAAATGGTTGCAGAGCAGGCTGACGATATGTTCCGATCCGCCCGCGCCCAGCCCCGGAAGGACGAACGCGAGTCTGGGTGGCCTGGATGCTCTTACCAGCATGGCGGCGGGGTTCCTGTATGATCACGCTGTTACGCGGGCCAGTGTCCTTGGCGGGCGATCCCAAGTCCATTGCGCGAAGGGGTTAGGGGGCGGCCCTTTGGATCAGTCCTGTCCCGCCCCGGCACGGCTGCGCGTCAATAATGGATGCGCAGTTCGATGCCCCCCCGGACGCGGTCGAATTCGTCCAGCGGGACGCTGCTGTCGCGTTTGGAAAAGCGCGCTATCCCCGCGACGGCGACCCGGCGGTTGACGGCATATTCCAGCTCGCCGGTGACGCCGTAGAGATGGTCGGTGTCATCGACCCCGAAATATTTGCTGCGGCGGTAGAGAATGCCCAACCGGCCCGTCAGATTATGCCGGATTTCCTGGTTTATTCCCAGGCGGAAGCGCATGTCCTCACGGGACTGCACGCCGGTCCGGTAGGTAGCGACATTGCCGACGAAGCCGTCCAGCGTGATGGTCGTGCGCGGGCGAGGCGCATATGTCAGGCCGATCTGCACCGACATGCGGGTCTGCGATTCGATCAGCTTGTCCTTGGCGTCCAGGCGATAGACGCCCACCGCGGCATCGCCGCGCAGCGTGCCGCCTGGATCGATGGCGATGCCCACCCGTGCGCCATAGGTCGACGCATCGCGGTTGAACTGGCCTGGCGCGGGGGCCAGCCGGAAATCGCGATGCGCCGCGACGCCCTCCACGAAGACGCTCGTCAGCGGCGACACGCGCAGCATCACCCGCGCCAGGCCGCCCACCGCATCCAGGTCGCGCTCCTCGTCGATGGCGCGGGTGTAGCGCATCCGCGCGCCGGTCGCCTTGACCAGAAATCCGATGCGCGAACCCTGATGCAGATAGGACAGGTCGCCATCCACCAGATTGAGTTCGCGCGGGCCGATATTGGGCAATGTGTTGCCCTCCGGCTCGCCCCGATCCTCTATCAGGTGCTGCCAGCTTGCGCCGACGTTCAGCCGGTCGGCGGCCGACGGGTTCCAGTTCAGTCCGGCGGCGACGCGCCCGCCGGCCGCATCTTCCTTCTCATATTGGAAATATTTGCGGAAATCCCCCTCCGCCCGGACGGTCAGTTCCAGCGCGCCGCTCTTGCGCAGCAGGTCGACATAGGGGCGGAACTGGAGCCGGAAATCGTCCTTCTCGCCAAAGGCCTGGGCATAGATGTTGCTGTCATATTCCAGGCGCGCGCTGCCGCCGATCCTGACGGTCGCGCTGCCCAGCGACAGCGGCGTCGGTTCGAACAGCGCGGCGGGTTCCCCCTGCAAGGGTTCGGAGGCGTCCATATCCTGCGCATGGGCGTCGGGCAGCGCCGTCATCAGCAACAGGGCGGCCGCTCCCCCGGAGGCCCGACCCAGGACCGGGCCGAAGACCGGGCGGGCCATCAAAACCACTTCTCATAGATGCGCAGCGTGTCGCCCGGCTGGATCATGTCGCGCTCGCCCGCCCGACCGACCACCTGCCGCCCGTCGACCATGCGGGTGATGGCGACGCTGCCCTGTTCGGCGCGAAAGGTATATCCGCCCGCCACCGACACCGCCGCCAGCACCGACATGCCCGCGCGATATTGATATTCGCCGGGACTCTTCACCTCGCCCAGCACATAGAAGGGACGCAATCTCACTGGCTGGACGCTGACGGTCGGGGCATTGAGCAACTGGCGCTGGGTCAGTTGGCTGGCGATGCTGGCCTGCAATTCCGGGACCGTCTTGCCGCCCGCGTCGACATCGCCCAGCACCGGCAGCGAAATCTGGCCGCGATCGTTGATCGTGTAGCTGCCCTCGCCGGAATCGGCCCCGCTGAGGCCCGGAATCGCCACCCGCACCTCGTCCCCCGCGCCCAGGCGATAGGCGACGGTCGGGGCAGGCGGCAGGCTGGCGAGTCCCGACAGCCCGCTCGAACAGGCGGTGCTCAGGGCGAAAAGGCCAAGGAAAATGCCATGGTGAAGCCGGTTGCGCATCTGCGTCCCCTCTCGATGGATAGGGCGGAAGTTTAAGCCCTTAGGCTGATTCAGGGGCGGGCAATAACGGATCGCGGGCGGGCAAAAAGGGGCGAGGGGCGGGGCGCTTTGGGGGTGATTCGAAGGAGGCGTTGCTGGCATATCGTGCTCCTGCGAGGAGCCCAGTCCCGCCGCCCGAACTAGGCTCCTGCCTTCGCAGGAGCACATATCGTCAAGCCGCCAACCGCCTATCCTGCCGCCAATGGCTGAGATCGCGCCCGATCAACTCCTCCAGCTCGGCAATGTCCCGCGCATAATAGTCGACCATGCTCCGGCGCAGCGCCGGGGCGAGCGGCGGATAGGCGATCTGCCGCGCGAACGCGCCGCGCACCCGTTCGAACACCGCATTGCCGCGCAGGGGCCGCACCGCCTCCTTCAGCGGCGCCAGCGCGGTGCGCACCGGCAGGGGCAGGAATCTTTCGCTGCTGTCGTTGCGGGGATCGGCGCCCACCTGCGTCGAATAATGGCAGGGCGCGCCGATATGGTCGCTGACGATGGCGACGGTCGCTTCGGGCGCGGCCTTCACATCCTCGAACAGCAGCACCTTGATCTGCTCCGCATCGAAATGGGCGAGCCAGCGGCGCAGATGCTTCGCGTAAAGCCCATCCTCCAGGAAGCGCGGCTGGTCGTTCGGGCGGCCGTCCAGATAATGGTCCGGCCCCTTCGTCACCGTGCCGCGCCGGAACAGCATCTTGTAATCGGAATAGGCCCGGTCGACAGGGTTGCGAAGCTGCACCACCAGCCGCGCCCTGGGCAAGACGGCGGCAAGGCGGGCGGGCGCGTCCGCATGGGCGAGATAGTCGGCCGACTTTTCCCCCAGCATCTGGTCGGGCCGCGCCCCGTCGAAGAAACGGCGATAATGGTCGAGGCCGCGATCGAAATCCTGGCTGAAGAAATGCGGTTCCGGCGCGGGCAGGTAGATGGCCGGATTATCCTGAAGCTGGTTGTGGATCCAGGTCGTCGCGCCCTTGACGGCGCCGATGATGACGAAATGCGGCAGGCGGTCGTTGGTCATTGTCTCTTCCCTTTCGTCAGCGATCCTGTTCCGCCAGGGCGATCGCAAGGCAGTTGGCGAGCCGCTGCATGTCCGCATCGTCCAGCAGATGGTCGACCGGGAAAGCGATGCTGCGGCGGCCCATATCCTGCGCGACGGGCAGCATGCCGTCCCGGCGCACATCCATGGCGGCAAAGGCAGCCTCCCGCGTCATGTCGGCGCAGGAACCGCTGCCGACCGGCATGCCCATGCGCGCCATCCGGTCGATGACCGGCGCGGTCCCGCCTTCGCCCAGCCGGTCGGCGGCGATGGTGACGTAAAGCCGGTAGAAGGCATGGCCCACATGGCCCGGAATCTCCGGCACCTCCAGCCCCGGAACGGCGCGCAACAAAGGCATCAGCACCTGCGCGTTGCGGCGGCGGCGGGCAAGCCAGCCGGGCAGCTTGGCAAGCTGCGCCCGGCCGATGGCGGCCTGCATTTCGGTCATCCGCCAGTTGCTGCCGAAACTGTCGTGCAGGTAGCGGAAGCCGCTGGCCGGGGCAGGCGCGAAGAATTTGTCGGGATTCTTGCCATGATCCTTATAGGCCCAGGCCCGCTTCCAATGCGCTTCGTCGCGCAGCAGCAGCATGCCCCCTTCCCCGCCGGTCGACATGATCTTGTCGGTGCAGAAGGAGAAGGCGGCGGCATCCCCGAAGCCGCCCACGGGCCGGCCGTGCAGCGTCGCGCCGTGCGCCTGCGCGCAATCCTCGACCAGCCACAGCCCCTTTTCATCGGCCAGCGCCCGAAGCGCATCCATGTCGCAGGGCCAGCCCGCCAGATGCACGCATATTATCGCCCGGCTGCGCGGCGACAGCATGCGACGGACCGACGCCGGATCGATATTGTTGCTGACCGGATCGATGTCGGCGAAGACCGGCGTGGCGCCCACCGCGACGATGCAGGCCGCGCTGGCGAAGAAGCTGCGCGAAGGCAGGATCACCTCGTCGCCCGCGCCGATGCCCAGCGCCCGCAGCGCCAGTTCCAGCGCCACCGTGCCGTTGCTGACCGCAATGCCGCGGGGCATGCCGCAAAAGGCCGCGAACTCGGCTTCGAAGGCGCGACCTTGCTCGCCATGGACCATGGAATTCACCCGCCCGGTCTCCAGAACATGCGTCGCCGCCGCGATCTCGTCGGCCTCATGCTGCGGCCAGCGCAGCGTCGGATGGTCGAGCGGGCTGAGGCGGGTCGGGCTGGCGCGGGGCGCGATCCGGGCTGGGGCTGGCGCGGCTTGCATCATGGTTCCTCCGGAAGGTCAGGCGACATCGCGCGGCAGCGGCGAGGACAGGGCGGCCGGAATGTCCGCCGGGCGCGGCGGCATCATCAGCAGCGTGTCGGAACTTTCCGCCGCCAGCCGCCGCAATATCTCCGCCCAGCGCGAACTGGCCGAGGCAGCGACCATCTCGTGCGTCAGCCGCACCAGCTCGTCCGCGTCGCCCGCCGCGATCAGCCGGGCGAGCTGGGCGAAGCCCTCCACCAGCATCTCCAGCGGGATGGGCGAGGGCATCGCCTCGAAAATGCCGGGAATGGCGCTTTCGATCTTGTCCTCGCTGCTGTCGAACAATTCCTCGAACAGCTTTTCGCCGGGACGCAGGCCGATGAACCTGATCGGCACGTCGATCTCCGGCCGCAGCCCCGCCATGCGGATGACGCGGCGGGCGATCTCCACGATCTTCACCGGCTCCCCCATGTCGAGGACGAAGATGGTGCCGCGTTCCGAATCCGTCTCCAATGCGCGGGCGCTGCTTTGCAGGATCAGCAGCACCGCCTCCTGCACGGTCATGAAGAAGCGTTCGATGTCGGGATGGGTGACGGTCAGCGGCTTGCCGTTCGCCAGTTGCTGCTGGAACAGCGGGATCAGCGATCCGCTGGACCCCAGCACATTGCCGAAGCGCACCGTCAGGAAGCGCGGACTGTCAGGATCGCAACTGCCGATCAGGTCGAGCGCCTGGCAGTATAATTCGCCCAGCCGCTTGGTGGCGCCCATCAGGCCGACGGGGTTCACCGCCTTGTCGGTCGACACCTGGATCATCGCTCGCGCCTCGAACTCGCAGACCGCGTCCGCGACGTTGCGGGTGCCCAGCACATTGGTGTGCACCCCGGCGCAGGGATTGGCCTCCACCATCGGTACGTGCTTCAGCGCGGCGGCGTGAAAGACGATCTGCGGCCGCCGCCGCTCGAACACCTGCCAGAGGGCGGGGCGCTGGCGGATGGAGCAGAGTTCGGCGTGGAAGCGGATATGGGGGAATTTCTCCCGCGCCTCCATCTCTATGGCGTAGAGATTATATTCGCTGTGATCGAGCAGCACGATCTCCGCCGGGGAATAATAGGCAAGCTGGCGCACCAGTTCGCCGCCGATCGTGCCGCCCGCGCCCGTCACCATGATCCGCGCCCCGGTGACGACCCGTTCCAGATAGCTGTGCTGCACGGTGATTTCCGGACGCCCCAGCAGTTCGGCGAGCGGCATCTTCTCTATCGCCATGCGGTCGCCGTCCATGGATTGGGCGCTGGTCCAGGGATTGCGGAAGCGCGAGACGACCAGATTTTCCTGCTCGGCCAGGCTGGCGATGCGCAATATCTGCTGCCGGTCGAGCCGCTCGCTGCTTTCCTGCACCACTAGGCTGACCGGACGCTTGCCCGCGCGGTCGAGGTCCGCGACGATCCGGGGCAGCATCTCCGGCGATCCCAATATCGGCAGGCCGCCGACATGCAGCCGCCGGTCATGCCCGTCGAAGGAAATGACGCCGACGATCTCCAGCCCCGAATGTGCCTCGGTGGGGACAAGGTCCGCCATCACCCGCGCCCAATCCAGTTCGCCCAGCAACAGGATGCGGCGGCGCGCCTGCACCGTCCGGCGCAGCCGCGCCGCCCGAACATGCTTGAAGAACTGCCGCCGCAGCACGCGCACCGCCAGCAGCGCGGCGACGGTCAGCGGCACGTCGACGGTCAGGAAGACGGTCATCGGCCCGCGCATCATCTTCTGCGGCGCCAGCAACCCGGCGGTGATCATCCAGATGAGCCAACTGCTGGCGAGCAGGCTGGCCGCCAGCGACAGCGCGTCCCCGATCGACAGGAAGCGCCAGCTTTGTCGATAGGTGCCGACGACGAACAGCACGCTGAGGTTCACGCCGACGAACAGCGCCATGAACCAGGGGTCCAGCAGCGTCCGGGGCATGGGCAGGTCGGACAGGATCAGGCGGGAAAGAACGAAGCTGCCCAGCATGATGAGCGCGTCCAGCGCCAGGATGACGGCCAGCCTGATCGCCCAGAAGCGCGTGGCGCCCCGCGCCGCGAAAGCGCGGACGGCGGCATCCAGCCGCAGGAGGGGCGTTTCCGCGGCGGCTTCCGCCTCATTCTGCCCGGCTGGCGCGATATTCGGCATTCGCTTGTCTCCGATTTCGGGCGCTTGTCTACGAACCCTTGGTCCGCCGGTTGCGATGGAAGAGGGTTGCCTGGAGGCGTTGCCCTGCATGCCCGCCGCAACCGACGGTAGGCATCAGGCTATCGAAACAGGGGCTTCCCGGTAATCGATCGACCGGACATCATCCTTTATCCCTTGCGCGGCGCGGCCGGTGCGGGCGATCTCCCCTTATGGCTATGTGGCCAGTGCCGTCGTGCCACTGCGGGGCCGCGCCGTGCGCGGAGGGGATGCCGCCTGCCTCAAAGGGATATCTACCGATGCACCGCAAAATGGGGCGACAGGGCGTGCTATCCCACCCAATGACGTGTTCCTGCGCAGGCAGGAACGCGAAAAAATCAGGCCAGCCAGAGAGGCATATGCGCCATGAAAGTCGTGATCCTCTCCAGCCTGTCCTGGTCGCTGGTCAACTTCCGTGGGGCGCTGATCGCCCGGATGATCGAGGAGGGGCATGAGGTCGTGGCCTGCGCCCCGGACGAGGAGCCGGAGGTGCTGGCCAGGCTGGCGGGCATGGGCGTGCGCTTTCGCCGGACGCCCATGGCGCGGGCGGGCACCAATCCGCTGCATGACCTGCGCACCCTGCTCCATTACCGGCGGCTGATGCGGGCGGAGCGGCCCGATGTCGTCATCGCCTATACGCAAAAGCCGATCATCTATGGCGGGCTGGCCGCCCGCCTGTGGAGCCGGGCGCGCTATTTCGCGATCATGAGCGGCCTTGGCTATGTCTTCAGCGAGGAAGCCGACGGCCGCCGCTGGTTGCGGGCCGTCGTGTCGCGGCTTTACCGGATCGGCGTCTCCCGGGCGCGCTGCATCTTCGTGTTCAACGGCGACGATCATCGCCTGATGCGCGAAAGCGGGATCGTCTCGCCGGCGCAAAGGGTCATGCAGGTTCCCGGTTCCGGCATCGACATCCGGCACTTCGCCGAACGGCCCCTGCCCGAAGGCCCCTTCACCTTCCTGATGATGGGCCGGCTGATGCGCGACAAGGGCGTGGGCGAATATGTCGAGGCCGCCCGGATCGTCCGCGCAAGCCGCCCGGAGGTCCGCTTCCTGCTGCTGACCCGGCCGGAGGCGGAAAATCCGACCGGCTATACCGCGGCCGATCTGGAGCAATGGCGGAAAGCCGGGCTGATCGAATTCCTGCCCGAAACCCGCGACGTGCGGCCCTTCATCGCGGCCGCCCACGCCTTCGTTCTGCCGTCCTTCTACCGGGAGGGCCTGCCCCGCACGATATTGGAGGCGCTGGCGACCGGACGGCCGGTCATCACCACCGACATGCCCGGCTGCCGCGAGCCGGTCCGCCACGGCGTCAACGGCCTGCTCGTGCCGCCCCGCGACGGCCCTGCGCTGGCCGCCGCCATGGAAAAAATGATCGCCCAACCGGAGCGCGTCGCCGCCATGGCCGCAGCGGCGCGGCGGACGGCGGTCGACATCTATGATGTGGACAAGGTCAACGCCATGCTGCTGGACGTCATGCAATTGCGCGGCGCGGCCAGCGCGACGCCCGTGCCCGCGCCTCCACCCGCGCTGCTGGTGCCGGAAGGCGCATGACCGCCCGCCTGCGCCCGGCGGGATTGCTGGCGATCGCCCTTCTCGCGCTGTTGGCCCCGCTGCTGCTGCTGCTGTCCCTGCTGGTGCTGATCGGCCTGGGGCGGCCGGTGCTGTTTCGCCAGGCCCGAAGCGGCCTGGGCGGGCGGCCCTTCGCCATGATCAAGTTCCGCAGCATGCGCGACCTGCGCGACGGCCAGGGCGCCCTGCTGCCGGATGCGCAGCGGATCACGGCGGTGGGGCGGTTCTTGCGGCGCTCCCGGCTGGACGAGTTGCCCGAACTGATCAACATCGCACGCGGCGAGATGGATTTCGTCGGCCCCCGGCCCCTGCTGCCCCACAGCATCGCCGCCATGGGCCGCGACGGCGTGGAGCGGGGCAAGGTGCGGCCGGGCCTGACCGGCCTGGCGCAGGTCAGCGGCAACACGCTGCTGAGCGTCGAGGAAAAGCTGCGCTTCGACCTCTGCTATGTGCGCCGCCGCAGCGCCCGCCTGGACGCGCAGATCATCGCCCGCACGCTGCTGGTCGTGATCGGCGGCGAAAAAAGGATAGACTGGCATGCCGACGAAGCGCGCCCTCCTCATCGGGGCGGTTGAAACCACGCGGATCGCCTTCGAAGCGATCGCCCGCCATCCGGCATGGGACATGGCCGCCATCGTCACGCTCGATCCCGCGCTGGCCGGGCGCCATTCCGATTATGTCGACCTGGAGCCGGCGGCGCGCGCGCGGGGCTGCCCGGTCATCCATGTCGACAATATCAACCGGGAGGAAGCGCTGGCCGCGATCCGCGACGCGGGCGCCGACATCGCCTTCGTCATGGGCTGGTCCCAGATTTGCGGGCCCGCCTTCCGCGCGCTCTTTCCCGACCGGGCGATCGGCTATCATCCCGCCGCCCTGCCCCGGCTGCGCGGCCGCGCCGCCATTCCCTGGACGATATTGCAGCAGGAACCGATCACCGCCGGAACCCTGTTCTGGATCGATGCGGGCACGGACACGGGCGACATAGCCGATCAGCAATTCTTCCATGTCGCGCCGGACGAAACGGCGGCCACGCTCTATGCCAAGCATATGCGAGCGCTGGCCGTCATGCTCGACCGCATGCTGGAGCGGATCGCGGCGGGGGAGATGCCGCGCACGGCGCAGGACGAAGGCTGCGCCACCTGGGCGGCGCGCCGGACCCCTGCGGACGGGCTGATCGACTGGCGGCGGCCGGCCGGCGACGTGCTGCGCCTGATCCGCGCCGCCGGCCATCCCTATCCCGGCGCCTTCACCCGGCTGGACGGCGCGGACCTCAGGATCTGGGCGGCGGCGCCGTCCGACATGGGCTGGCGTCATGCGGCCCTGCCGGGACAGGTCGTGGCGCGGACGGCGGAGGGTTTCACCATCCTCTGCGGCCAGGCCACCGCCCTTGCCGTCACGCAATGGAGCGGTCCTGACAAGCCGCCGAAACTCCACGCCATTTTGGGGGAATAGCCGATGTCGCTGCCTTTCAACGCCCGACGGGTCGCGGTGGTCGCGCCCCATCCCGACGATGAGATATTGGGTTGCGGCGGCACCATGGCGCGGGCGGCGGCAGCGGGGGCCGAGGTGCATGTCGTCGTCGTCACCCGCGGGCAGCCGCCGCTGTTCGACGAGGAACTGGTGCGGCGGATACGCTCCGAAACGCTGCAGGCGCACGGGACGATCGGCGTGGCCGACACCTGCTTCCTGGATTTCCCGGCCGCCGGGCTGGACCAGGTCAGGCGCAGCGAGCTGAATGCGGCGCTGTCGGACGCGCTGTCGCGGATCGCGCCCGACCTGCTGCTGATCCCCTTCATCGGCGACATCCATCTGGACCATCAGATCGTCTTCAACGCCGCGCTGGTCCACGCCCGGCCGCGAGGGCCGGGCGGGCCAAGCTGCGTCCTGGCCTATGAGACTCTGTCGGAAACCAACTGGCTAGCCCCCGGCGTCACGCCCGCCTTCATCCCAAACATGTTCGTCGACATCAGCGAGACGATAGAGCGCAAGATCGCCGCCTTCCAGGCGTTCCGGAGCCAGGTGAAACCCAGCCCCGACGAACGGTCGATAGAGGCCATTCGCGCCCTCGCGACGCTGCGCGGCGCGACGGTCTATCGCCAGGCGGCCGAAGCATTTGTTCTGGTGCGACAAATAGATTAACCTGGATTACTTTCCGCCCGAATCGCTCCGGATGCGAAACGGCGCGGGCGATTCCCGGCTAGACCATTCGCGATAACACCAAAGTAGTAAGCTGGGCTGCCGCAGGTGCGGCATATTTTCGCAATGGCGTGAAAAATTCAGCAGATTAACAATATGTTAATGCCTTATTGCGCGCACCCGAAATTTCCATTGAACATATCGGGACTCTCGCGGCAAAAATATGCTACTGATAAGTTGTTGAAACAAAAAGAAAGGGTCGCACTACAGGCATTTGATTACTGGTCTTCTACATTCCGTTTGGGGCCTGCTTACGGGGGTAGAGGAGATCATGAGGGGACCACCCAATGTCTTACCCAGTTAATGTGCGTCTGTTGTGCGGTAATGCAATCGTTCGGGAGGGGCTCAGCCGCATCCTGATTGAACGGGATTTCCGCGTAACCCAATATCCCAATATCGCCGCGGCGCTTCAACAGGTTGAGGTGCCGGAGGAGGATACGGGCCCGTCCCTGTTGCTGATCGACGACGGGACCGAAGCGATGGACATAGAAACGCTTTCGGTTCTGCAGAAACGTTTTCCCTGTTCCTATCTCGTCCTGCTGTCCGACAGGTTCGATTTCCAGATCATGCTCAAGGCTTTCCGGCTCGGGGCGCTGGCCTATATCGTCAAGGAAATCTCCTGCGACCGGCTGGTGGCGACGCTGCGGCTGGTGGCCATGGGCGAGCGCGTCCTTCCTCCGCAACTGGCGGACGAGCTGCAATCCCGGCCCAGCCTGACCGACGCGCTGGAGGTCGAACGCCCGGTGGACGCGGCCTGCCTGTCCGACCGGGAACTGGAAATCCTGCGCTGGCTGATCATGGGATGCCCGAACAAGGTCATTTCCAAGCGGATGGACATCAGCGAGGCGACCGTGAAGGTCCATGTGAAGGCCGTGCTGCGCAAGCTGCGCGTCAAGAACCGGACCCAGGCGGCGATCTGGGCAGCCAATCACGGCATGCGCGGACGCGTGGCGGAGGTCGAACCCGAACTGCCCGTCGCCATCCCCCATCCGACGCAATTGCCTGTCCTGGAACTGGCGGGGCTGGCCAGCCGCGCCTGATCTTCACGACCCCAATGGGGGGATCGTCATGGCATATGATGTGAAGGGCGCGCTCGCCGCACGCGCCTTGCCGATGCTGCGCGGCCGGTTCGCGGGTTTCCTGGTCAAGGGAAGCCGGGGCCGGCTGATCGCGGTGGGGCATTTGCTGTCGGGCAATTTCCTGAACGCGCTGATCATGCTGGTCAGCGTGGCGATGGCGGCCCGATCGCTGGGACCGGCGACCTATGGCGTCATGGTTCTGGTCCTGTCCTATAATCGCGTGGTCGAACGAATCCTGCGCTTCGAATCCTGGCAGCCGCTGATCCGCTTCGCGGTGGAGGAAGAAGCCAGGGGTTCGCCGCGACGGATGCAGCGGCTGTACTGCTATGGCCTGATGCTCGACATGGGCGCCGCTGCGGTGGCGGCGTTCAGCGCCGTCGGGCTGGCATGGCTGTTCGGGCCGCTCTTTGGCCTTCAGCCCCTGCATGTCGAGCTGGTGGCGATCTATTCGGTCGCGACCCTGTTCAACATCGCGGGCGTGCCGACCGCCGCGTTGCGCCTGTCGGGCCAGTTCAAGATGCTGGCCTATGCGCAGGTGGCAGGCAATGTGCTGCGCATCCTGCTCGCCTTCGTCTGCATGGTGACGCATGCCGGCCTGGTCGGCTTCATGGTGGCGTGGACGGCGTCGCAGGCGCTGGGTTCGGTCCTGGTCTTCTGGGTCGGATTCCGCGCCTTGAGAAAGATGGGGATACCCAATCCGCTGCATGCCCGGCTGAAGGGCCTGGTAAGGGATTTTCCGGGCTTCTTCGGTTTTGCCTGTTCGACCAACCTTTCGCTGACCCTGCGCGTCATCACCACGGAAGCGGACTCGCTGTTCGTCGGCGCGGTGGCGGGCAGTTCGGCCGCGGCGGTCTATTATCTCGCCAAGCGCATCGCAAAGGTCGCGACGCAGGTGGGCGCGCAGGTGCAGGCGGTCGTCTATCCCGATGTCGCGCGCATGTGGGCGAACGGCAATGTCCGGACATTCCGGGCGGCGACGCTGCAGGTGCAGATGGCGCTGGCGGCGGTCGGCCTCGCCATGCTGGCGGGCGCCTGGCTGCTGGGGCCGCTGCTCATCCGGGTCGGGCCGGGCGCGGCCTATTCGGAAACCTATATCCTGCTGCTGACGCAGTTGGTCGCCGTGATGCTGATGCTGCATGCCGCGCCGTCCCGCTCGGCGATGCTGGCGATGAACCGGAGCTGGGCGGTCCTTGCGATCTCCGGCTTCGGCACGGCGCTGTTCGTGGCGGTCGCGGCCTATGCCGTTCCCCGTTACGGACCCATTGGCGGGAACATGGCCCATGTGATGCTGGGCGTGGTGACGGCGGTGCTGCTAGACGTCGCCTGGTTGCGGCGGGCAAGGGTGCGGCCAGTCGCGGCGAGCATGGGCTGAGCCGGATCGGGCGTCGACCGGCCCGGCACATTTCCATCCCCACAAATCCTAGGACCGATCGACATTCAGTTCAGGGCGAGCCGAAAATGGTAGTTTTCTGTGACCCGGAGCGCAGCGTACTTAAAGTACGTGAGCACCGGAAGCACGGGATTGAAGCGAGGCACGTGACTCGCTTCAACCATTTGCAGGCCGTTATGGGCTGAATGTCGATCGGTCCTAGAAGAAACTGGTCGAATCCGCCCCGGCCAGGCTGTTGACGCCCACCAGTTGGACGCTTTGGTCGAAGGCGCCGTCGCCATTGGCGTCGTAGAAGATCCAGCCATCGGTCGTGCCGGCGACGAACGCCACATGATTGACGCCCGCGGTGGTGTTGGCCGCCGCCAGCGCGTCGGCGAAATTGTTGGTGGCGATCGTCCGTTCGGCATAGTCGGCCGCGGGCAGGGAGCCGTTCAGGAAGTCGAGGTCGATGCGGTCGCCCTCGATCGCCTTGAAATCGGTGATGCGGTCATAGCTTGCCGTGTTGAGCGTCGTGTCGCCGCGGTTGAAGACGAAGACGTCCGCCTCCGCGCCGCCGGTCAGCGTGTCCTTGCCCGCGCCGCCGATCAGCATGTCGCTGCCCGCCCCGCCCTTCAGCGTGTCGCCCGCCGCGCCGCCGTCCAGCAGGTCGTTGCCCGCGCCGCCGTCCAGGCTGTCCTGCCCGTCCTCGCCATAGAGCCGGTCGTCGCCGCCATTGCCCAGCAGGGTGTCGTTGCCCAGCCCGCCCCACAGGCCGTTATTGCCGCTGTTGCCGGTCATCGTGTTGGCGATGTCGTTGCCGATGCCGTCGATCGAGTCCGTGCCGGTCAGAACCAGCTTCTCGATCTCGGCCGCCATTTTGTAGCTGACGGAGGCGCTCACCTGATCGGTCCCCTCGCCCGCCAGCTCGACGATCAGGTCGTCATTGGCGCTGTTGCCGTCATCGGACCAACTGTCGACGATATAGCTGTCATTGCCCAGGCCCCCGGTCATGCTGTCGGCGCCCGCGCCGCCGTCCAGATAATCGTCGCCCAGCCCGCCGACCAGCATGTCGTCGCCGTCGCCGCCGAAGAGGGTGTCGTTATCGTCGCCGCCGTACAGCGCGTCGGCGCCGCCCATGCCGTAGAGGATGTCGGCGCCCAGGCCGCCCGACAGCATATTGGCCGCATCATTGCCGGTGATGGTGTTGGTCAGTTCATTGCCCATGCCGTTGATCGCCGCCGCGCCGGTCAGCGTCAGCTTCTCGACATTGGCGGCGAGGCGGTAGCTGACGGAAGCATAGACAAGGTCGCTGCCGCCGCCCGCCAGTTCGATCACCTGGTCGTCATTGCCGGCAAAGCCGTCGTCCGACCATGTGTCGACATAGAAGCTGTCGTTGCCCGCGCCGCCGTCCATATAGTCCGCGCCTGCTCCGCCATCGATGACGTCATTGCCGGCAAGGGCGTAGATGGTGTCGTTGAGCGCCGTGGTCTGATAGGCGAGCACGGCGGTCGTCGGGCTGATCGTGTTGTTGCCCGAAGATCCCGTGATCGTCTTCCCGTTTTCCGCGACGTCGGTGACGGTGATCGACAGAAGCTGGTCATCGGCGTTGCTGCCGTCGGTCGCGCGCACCGTCACCTGGTAGACGCCATCGCCATCGGCATCGAGCCGGTTCTCGAAATCCGGGGCGTTGATGAAGGAAAGGGCGCCCGTCACCGGATCTATGGTGAACAGCGCGGCGTCGGCTCCCCCGGAAATGGCGAAGCCGGGCGCGGTCCCGTCCGCGTCGCTGGCGGTGACGACGGTCACGGCGCCCGCATTCTCCGCCATGCTGATCGACGCCGACGCGCCGCCGCCGTTGGAGGTGATGATCGGCGCGTTGTCGTTCACATTGGCGACGCTGATGGCCAGGGTCTGCGAGACGCTGGTGCTGCCGTCGCTGGCGCTGACGATGACATGGTAGAGGCGGTCGCCATTGCTGTCGTCGGGCGCTTCGAAATCGGGCGCCGTCTTGAAGCTCAGCGCACCCGTCGCCGGATCTATGGTGAACAGCGCCGCGTCGGCGCCCCCGCCGATGCTGTAGCTGAGCGCCGCGCCGTCGGCATCGCTGGCCTGGACCGTCGCGGCGAGCAGGCTGTTTTCGGCGACGGAAAGGGCGACGGAAGCCGCCCCGGCATAGGAAGTCAGCACCGGCGCGTTATCGTTGAGATTGGCGACGGTCACCGCCAGCATCTGCTGGTCCGCATTGGCGCCGTCGCTGGCCTGCACGATCACGTCATAGACATTGTCATGATCGGCGTCGGCGGGGGCTTCGTGGTCCGGCGCGGCCTTGAAGCGGAGCGCGCCCGTCACCGCATCGATCTCAAAGAGCGCCGCATCCGCTCCGCCGATGATGGCGAAGCCGATCGACGGGCTGTCGGCATCGGTGGCGGTGACGCTGGTCACAGCCGTCCCATTCTCGTCAATGGCGATCGCCGCGCTGGCGCCGCCGCCATTGGAGGTGATGACCGGCGCGGAGCCGTCCGGCACGTCGTTCACGGTCACGGAAAGCGCCTGCGTGTCCACGCCGCCATTGCCGTCATTGGCGGCGACGATCAGTTGGTAGACATTGTCGCGGTCGGCATCGGCCGGGCTTTCGAAATTGGGCGCGGCGAGGAAACGCAGCTCGCCCGTCAGCGCGTCGATCGCGAACAGCGCGGCGTCTGCGCCGCCGACGATGGAAAAGGCGACCGCCTGCCCCATGTCGGGATCTGTCGCGGTGACGATGGTGACGGCGGTGACGTTCTCATCGACGGTCAGGGACGCGCTGGAGCCGCCGCCGTTGGACGTGATGACCGGCGGCGCATTCAGCGCGGTGGAAGGGGTCGTCATGTCCGCGAACTGGAAATATTCGACGTTGCGGATCGTCTTGCTACCCTCCGGAGAGCCGGCGCGCTGGTCGACCGCGACATGGCTGCCGTCGGCCTGGAGCGTGAAAACATAGTCCATCCGGTTGCCCGAAAAGACCAGCGTGTCGACGTCCGCGCTGCCGTCTATCACGTCGTTGCCCGCGCCCGCGAGGATCGTGTCGTTGCCCGCGCCGCCATGCATGTAATCGTTGCCGCTGCCGCCATCCAACAGGTCGTCGCCGGTGCCGCCATAGAGTTCGTCGCTGCCCGCGCCGCCATAAAGCTGGTCATTGCCCGCATCGCCGTTCAGCGTATCGTTGCTGTTGGTGTCGGCATCGTCGCCATGGAGAATGTCGTTGCCCGACCCGCCCGACATGTTGTCGCCGCCGGCCTGGCCGTAGAGGATGTCGTCATCGTCGCCGCCGGTCATCCTGTCGCTGCCGCGGCCGCCATAGAGGATGTCGTTGCCCGTGCCGCCGTCGATGGTATCGTCGCCAGAGATGTTGTTGAAGCCCAGATCGTCGCCGTAGAGCAGGTCGTCCCCCGCGCCGCCGGCTATCGTGTCGCTGCCGCGCCAGCCGAAGATGATGTCGTTGCCGCCGTCGCCCTGAAGATTGTCCTTGCCCGCGCCGCCGATGACGATGTCGTTGCCAAGGCCCGCCTGGACCAGCACGTCCTTGGCATAGTCGATCCCGCCCGCGCCATGCGCCGTCAGGTCGATGATGTCGTCCCCGTCGCCCAGCCAGAACTGCTCGATATTGTCGAAGCTGCCGAAGCCGCCGGAAATCACGCCATTATTGTAGAAGATCGCGTCGGACAGGTTGGACCCATAGATGACGTCCGTGCCGGTGCCGCCCATCAGCAGGTCCATGGAAATCTGGATGTTGCTGGCGGCCAGTTGATAGGCCGCGCCGCTGCCGGTCAGGATCGCGGAGTTCCATGCCAGTTGCGCCAGCACCGCGTCGGGGCGCACCGTGTCGAGATTGGCAAGCCGGGTGAAGGCGAAGAACTGGTCCTTCTCACTACCTGCCGTGATGGTCTGGCTTCCCACCACGTTAAAGAAATTCGCCATGCCCGCCCCCTATCCAGCGTCCTTGTGAAAGGTCCGGAATCCTTAGCGGCAAATCGCATCGCGGCGGTGAGGTCTTAGGGATAGCGCCTACACCTTCGGGAGTGCGCCAATGGGTGTAGGCGCGCGCCTATTGCTCCCGGAAGGAACGCCACATGCTGTCGGTCAGCGGGTCGACCATATATTGCAGCGCCGTCCGCCGCCGTAGCGGCACGACAACCTCCACCGGCATGCCCGGCTTCATCGCGAAATCGCCTTCCCGATACCGCCGGATCAGCGCGATCTGATCGGGCGCGATGGTCACCTCTCCCGCGAAATAGGCGATGCCCGTCTTCTCCTCGACAAAGCTGTCCGCCGATATGCGGGTCACCTTGCCCTCGATGATCGGGAGGCTGCGCCCCGGAAAGCCGGCGAAGCGTATCTCCGCCTTCTGCCCCACGGCCAGGTCGTCGACGTCGGTGGGGGAGAATCGCGCCTCGATCACCACGGCGGAATGGCGCGGCACGATGTCCATCAGCGTCTGACCGGCCGCGATCACCCCGCCCACCGTATGCACGCCAAGGCCGACGACTGTCCCGCTCACCGGCGCGCGCACCTGCGTCCGGGCGAGTTCGTCCCGCGCCGCGCCCCATTTGGGCAGCACGTCGCCCAGCAGCGCCTGGGTATCGCGCAGTTCCGACGCGATCTTCTCCTCAAGGTTCTGCTTCGCCTCCAGCGCCTTCAGCCGCGCCTCCCCCACCATGTTGGCGGCGCTGTCGCGGGCAGCGCGCAGGCGCCCGCGCTGGCCGATCAGGTCCGCCTTGGCCCGCTCCAGCGCGCGGATGCGCGTCTTGCTGACAAAGCCCTTCTCCGCCACGGTGCGCAGGCTCTCCAGCTCGTCGGTGATCAGCCGTTCCTGCTCGATCACCGACGCGACCTGCTCGCGATAGCCCGCCGCCTGAGACCCTGCCTGGCTCCCCTCATGCATCGCCACGCCCTGCTGCGTGCCGAGCAGCGCCGACCGCGCCGCCATCTGCGCCCGCTGCGCCCGCATCGCCGCTTGCGCATCGGCGCGGTCGTCCCCGGTCAGGTTGCGGAACTCGACCGGCGTCTCCATGCCCACGCCCGCCTGTTCGGCGCGCAGGCGGGCGCGTTGCGCGATCAGCCAGATCGCCTGCGACGCCAGCACCCTCTCCTGCGCGGCCACGGCTGGCGCGGCGAGCCGGACCAGCACTTCGCCCTGCCGGACCGTCTGGCCTTCCTTCACCAGGATCGCCGCGACGATGCCGCCGTCGCGATGCTGCACGCTCTGCCTCTGCCCCGCCACGGTGGTGCGCCCCGGCGCCAGCGCCGCCGCGTCCAGCCGGGCAAAGGCCGCCCAGCCCAGGAACAGCAGGAAAAAGGCGGCCGCCACCAGCAATCCGCCGCGCACCTCCGGCCT